>JAOPVF010000503.1 GCA_025963195.1 Mycobacterium sp.
GCTCTCCGGCAGCGGGCCATGCTCGTAGACGTCGGCCGCCAGATGCCCGCCGAGGTGGTTGACGGCGTAGAACGGCACCTCCCACGCGGCGGCATAGGCCTTGGCCGCCGCGACTCCGACCAGAAGCGCGCCCGCCAAGCCCGGCCCGATGGTGGCCGTGACGACGTCGGGCCGCGTCACCCCGGCCGCGACGAGGGCCCGGCGCATGGTCGGGCCGAGGGCCTCGAGATGCGCGCGCGACGCGATCTCGGGCACGACACCGCCGAACCGTGCGTGCTCGTCGACGCTCGAGGCCACCTCGTCGGCGAGCAGCGTGATGGTGCCGTCGGTGGCCAGCTCGCAGATGCCGACGCCCGTCTCGTCGCAGGAGCTCTCGATGGCCAGGATGATCACTGTGTCGTTCCTTCTGCCGACCGCCGCATCGTGTACGCGTCGGCGCCGCTGACGCGGTAATACCGCTTCCGTATCCCGAGCTTGGTGAAGCCCGCACTCTCGTACATGGCGATCGCCGCGGTGTTGTCGGTGCGCACCTCGAGGAAGACGGTGCCACCGTCGGCAATGTCCATCAAACGGCTGAGCAATGCGCGCCCGATACCCTGGCCCTGACAACGCTCATCAACGCCGATGGTGTGAATCTCGTACTCGTACGGGGGTTTCCGGCCCAATCGGCTGACTCCGGCGTAGCCGATCAGCTCGCCGTCCACACGCGCGGCCACATAGTGGTTGTGCTTGGACTCGAGCTCGCGGATGAACGCCACGGCGGGCCACGGGTCGTCGCCAGGGAACAGCTGGGCCTCCAACTCGGCGCAACGGTCCGCGTCGCCGACGGCGAGCGATCCGTACTCGACGGTCACGTGGGCACCGGCTGCGGCTTGGCGTCGGGGCGCCGTAGGTACAGCGGGATCAGCGGTTGCGGTGGCGCATCCCAGTCGACGACTCGCACCAGACCCGACGACGTCGGGTAGGTCGCGGCCAATCGCGGGAGATCGAATAGCGCGGCGTGATCGGGTGATCCAGCGACGGCTGCCACGTCGGCGGGCACGTCGGCCGGACTGCTGACGTCGGGACCGTCGACCCGGACGCCATCGCGGTAGCGCGCCCAGTACACCTCGCGGCGGCGGGCATCGGTGACCACCAGAACCTCGCCGGTGGTGTCCACCCCGACGGCGTCGAGGCTGCACACGCCGTGCGCAGGGATGCCAAGGGCGTGCGCGTACGCGGCGGCCGTCGCCATGCCGACGCGCAAACCAGTGAAGGGTCCTGGCCCACAACCGACGACGACGGCGCCGAGGTCGGCCATCGCCAGTCCGGCATCGGCCAACGCCCCCACCACGTTCGGCGTCAGTCGCTCGGCATGGGCGCGGGGGTCGAGCGTGACGCGTTCGGCCAGCACCTCGACGCCCGACGGTGCACGCCTGACCACCCCGGCAGTGACCGCAGGGGTGGCAGTGTCGATGGCCAGCACGATCACGGGATCACATCCCCCGTCGCTTCGCTCGCCCTGGATCCATCCCCCGTCGCTTCGCTCGCCCCAGGCGTGCTCCACCGCCACACGGCCGTACGGACATCCGTGTCCCGGCCGCGCTCGAGGCGAATGTCCAGGTGACGGTCGGACAGCCGCTCCGCCAGCCCCTCCCCCCATTCGACGACCACCACGGCATCGTCGAGATCGGTGTCGAGGTCGAGCGAGTCGAGTTCGGCGAGCAGGTCGGCGCCTGGGTGATCGAGCAGGCGGTAGATGTCGACGTGCACGAGGGCCGGCCTGCCAGGCCTGCGCGGCGGATGCACGCGGGCCAGCACGAACGTCGGCGACGTCACCGCCCCGTCGACGTCCATCGCCTTCGCGATTCCCTTGGCCAACACGGTCTTTCCCGCGCCCAGTGGACCGGACAGCACCACGACGTCACCCGCGCGCAGGCCGGCGCCGAGCCGCGCACCGAACG
Organism: Mycobacterium sp.; assembly: GCA_025963195.1. Lineage (GTDB taxonomy): Bacteria > Actinomycetota > Actinomycetes > Mycobacteriales > Mycobacteriaceae > Mycobacterium. The sequence continues at coordinate 1,944 of JAOPVF010000503.1, forward strand.
CGATGGTGTCCTCCGCGGTGGATAGTTCGGCAGTCCCTTCGAGGAGATCAGCCATGGTTGCGGGCCCGCTCACGCAACCGACGCGTCAGCGCCGTCAGCTTCGAGGGGGTCGCACGTTCGACGAGCCGCACCAGTGCGTCGTCGACGATCTCGGGCTGCTCGAGCTGAACCAGATGTCCTGCGCCGCCGACGATCACCAGCTCGCACTTCGGCAGTGCGTCGGCCATGGCTTCGGAGGACTCCTTCGGGGTGAGGAAGTCCCGGTCGCCGCACACGATCAACGTCGGCACCTTGGCCAGAACGGGCAGTGCCGCAGCCTCGTCGTGCACCTCGAGGGCGTGCAGGAAACCGATCAAGGTGGCAATTGGCGTGTCGTGCATCATCTTCTCGGAGAACGCGACGACGCTGGGGCTCATCTTCTCGTCGCCGTAGGAAGCCGCGCGCAACACCGGACCGATCACCGAACGGGCGGCGCCACGGGTGCGATGCACGGTCTTGGGCGCATACCGCACCGCGAAGCGGGCCGCCTCGAGTGCGGGGTTGCGCAGGATCTCACCAAGTGGGGAACGTGAAACACCTTCCGCCGTCGAGGAAATCAGTGCGACTCCGACGATCCGGGTGGGGTAGCGCTGCGGGTACTGGCGGGCGTGGGACAGCACGGTCATGCCACCCATCGAGTGCCCCACGAGCACCACCGGTCCGCGCGGAGCCATCACCGCGAGCACCGCCTCCAAGTCCTGGCCGAGTTGTGGGACGGTGAACGTCTCCGGCGGAGCGTCGCCGGACTGACCGTGTCCGCGCTGGTCGTAGAACACCATCCGGACCTGCGGACCCCACTGCTCGGTCAGCCGTGCCCGCTGAAAGTGGAACGCACCCATCCGAAGACAGAAGCCGTGGGCGAACACCACCGTCAGCGGCGCATCCTGCGGACCGACCTCTCGAACGGCCAGCGGCACCCCGTCGGTCGTGGTCACCACGAAGCTGCGGTCTGCGTCGAGCAGATGGAAGTCCTCGTCGGCGTACGGATCGTCGTCGGTCACGCGGCGGGTCACCGATCGGGCCACCGTCGTGCCGGCAAGGCCGCCAACGGCGACCAGTCCGGTCAGACCGGCCAACCAGCGCGCATTCCGGACCCGGCCGCGGCGCCGCTGAACTTCCTTGCTCAACGGCTCTTGCCCGTCGGTTCGGTTGCAGCGCCACCGCGGTAGGCCCGACTTACCCGGCCCCGCGGGCTGGTGACCACCTCGTAGTTGATGGTGCCGAGCAGTTCGGCCCAGTCCTGCGCGGTCTGCTCACCGTGGGCACCCGAGCCGAACAGGATGGCGTCATCGCCCTCGGCCACGTCGACCGGTCCCGGCCCAAGGTCGACGACGAACTGGTCCATGCAGACACGCCCGACGCCACGCCTCCGCCGCCCGTTGATGAGCACGTCCATGCGCCCACTGAGGGAACGGGAGACGCCGTCGGCATAACCGATGGGCAGCAACGCCACCGTGGTGTCGCGGTCCGCGATCCAGGTGTGCCCATACGAGACGCCGTCGCCAGCGTTGATCGAACGAACCAGGGCGACAGGGCATTTCAGTGTCATCGCCGGAATCAGGCCCATGTCGCCGCGGGACGCGATCGGAGTCTGACCGTAGACCGCGATGCCGGGCCGGACCATGTCGTAGGCCAGATCGGGGCGGGTCATGGCTCCAGGCGAGTTGCACAGGTGGGCGATCTCGAATGCCACCCCCGCGTCGCGCGCCTGTGCCCGGAACTCCGAAAACCGTTGGGCCTGAAGGTCGTTGACCGAGCTCTCGGGATCGTCACCGCAGGCCAGGTGCGACATGATGCCACGCAGGCGGATCGCGCCATCGGTCCGCGCCCGCGCCAGCACGGGCAGCATCGCGGCGAACTCCGTGCCGCTCGCGCCGTTGCGACTCAACCCGGTGTCCACCTTCACCGTCACGCTGGCGGTGCGCCCGGTGGACGTCGCGGCGTCGAGCAATGCGCCGAGTTGGCGTGCCGACGACAC
>JAOPVF010000190.1 GCA_025963195.1 Mycobacterium sp.
GCGTCCTGGAAGACGATGGCCAGTTCGGGACCTGCCAGCTTGCGGCGGGTCTTGCGGTCGGTGGCCAGGATGTCGACGTCCGCGAGCCGCGCCGTGCCCTCCACGACCTCGGCGACGGGTTCCAGCAGCCCCACCAATGCCGTTGCGGTCATCGACTTTCCGCAGCCCGACTCACCGAGCAGTGCCAGGGTCTCGCCACGGTGGGCGGCGAAACTCACCTTGTCGACCGCACGCACGGTGCCGGCGATCGTGCGGATGTCGACGGTGAGCCCGTCCACCCGCAGCGCGGGATCGGCCTCGACGCGTTCGGCGGGCACGTGCTCTGCGACGGCGGTCATCTAGATGGCCTTTCCGGATTTGGCGAAGCGGGACAGCCTTCTTTGCGGGACCGTCAGCCGCCAGCGCTGCGCGGGGTCTCCCGCGATGCGCGCCCATGCGGCCAGGATGGTGGCCGAGACGGTGGTGATGACGATGGCCAGACCGGGGAAGAACGACAGCCACCAGGCGGTGTGCAGGTAGCTGCGGCCCTGCGAGACCATCAGGCCCCAGCTGACGTCGGGCGGCTGGATGCCGATGCCGAGGAAGCTCAAGGAGCTCTCCGCGAGCATGACGTAACAGAAGTCCAGGGTGGCGACGGTCAGCAGCGTCGGCAGCGCGATGGGCAGGACGTGCCTGGTGATGATGGACCGTCCGCTGGCACCGAAGGTGCGCGCGGCGTCGACGAACACCCGGCTGGACAGCTCGGCCGATTCGGCGCGGGCGGTGCGCAGGTACACCGGGATGCGGGTGATGGCAAGAACCGCAACGATGTTCGCCGCGCTCGGAGAGAACACGTACAACACGACGACGGCGAGCAGGAGCGAGGGGAAGCTCATGATCACGTCGGCGACGCGCATCGCGACGGTCTCGCGCCAGCCGCGGTAGAAGCCGGCCCACATGCCGACCACCGAGCCGACGACCGCGGAGATCACCACCGCGGGAACGGCCACCGACAGGGTGGTGCGGCACGCCACGATGAGCCGGCCCAGCATGCTGCGGCCCAGCGGGTCGGTGCCGAGCACGTTGGCCCAACCGTGTGCAAGCGTGAACGGCGCCTGGTTGGAGTTGTCCAGGTCGATGTGGGTGGCCAGGTCCCCAACCAGCATCGGGCCGAAGATCGCAGTGAGGAACACCAGTCCGAGGACTGCTGCCGCTGCCGCGGCGACGCGGTCGTTCACCAGCATCCGGAACCAGACCGAGCGGCCGGGCCGACGGCCTGCGTCGGCCTCACCGACGATGGCGGTGGTCGGCTTGACCGGCACCATATCAATTTGAGTGCTCATTCGCGTTGTCCTCCAGTCCTTCTCAGACCTTGGCCGGTTCTCGCACGCGGGCGTCCAGCAATGCGTAGCAGGCGTCGATGGCGATGTTCAGGACGAAGATGCTGACCGCGGTGAGCAGGACGGCGGCCTGCAGCACGGCGAAGTCGCGTTGCAGGATGGCGTCGATCATCAGCTTCCCGATGCCAGGCCAGCCGAAGATCGCCTCGACCACCACCGCGCCGTTGATGAGGCCGACGGCGAGGTCGCCCGCAACGGTGAGGGCCGGTGCGGCGGCATTGCGGAGGGCGTGGTGGGAGACCACGCGAAAGTCGCTGGCCCCCTTGCTTCGTGCCAACCGGACGTAGGGCGCGGACAGCGCCGAGACCATGGCCCCGCGGACCACCTGGGTGAGCACGCCGAGCGGCCGGATCATCAGGGTGGCGATGGGCAGGATCCAGGACAGCGCGCCGTCGGTGCCCGAGGTCGGAAGCACGCCGAGCAGCACGGCGAAGAGCCATACGCCGGTGATGGCGAACCAGAAGTCGGGGATGCTGGCGGCCGTCATGGACAGCAGGCTGGAGATCCGGTCGGCCAGCGAGTTGGGCCGGTAGGCAGCCCAGCATCCGATGATCACGGCGCCGACGATCGCGAGGAGCATCGTGGTGACGGCGAGCTGCAGGGTGGCGGGGAATGCGCGCAGGGCCATGTCCGACGCCGACTCCCCCGTCCGTAGCGAGGTACCGAAGTCGAAGTGCAGCACGCCCCTGAAGTAGTCGATCAGCTGGGTGAGGATCGGCTGGTCGAAGCCGTTCTTCTCCGCGAACGCCGCGCGCTGCGCCTCGGTGGCCGACTCCGGAAGGTAGAGGTTGGTCGGATCACCGGTGAGGCGGGCGAGCAGGAACACGCCCAACAGCACGATGACCAATGGCAGTGCGCTGGTGTACATCCGGCGCCGGACGAACGGGAACATGTGCTCGGTGTCTCCTGATCTCAGGACTGGTCGGTGCGGGCGGTCTGGGCGACGGTCATCTCGGACAGCCGCATCTCGTCACCGGTGGCGGAGTTGGGTGTGTACTCGACGCGGGGCGACTTGCCGAGGATGCCCTTCATGTGGGCGATGTAGGCCATCTGCATGTTCTGCTGCGGCTCCTCGGCGAACAGTTTGGCGAACGCGTCTTGGCGGGCCTGGCCGGTCAGGGCTTCCGCGGCACGGATCTGGCGGTCGAAGTCCGCTGTGCCGTAAGCACTCTGCGGGCCATCGCTGAGCATGTACTGGTCCATGGTGAACGCCGCGTCACCGGCCTGGTTGCCGTGCATGATCATCAGCACGTACGGGCCGGTGTTCTCCGGGAACGGCCGCAGCTGGTACTGCAATTGGCCCGCGGTGTCCATCATCTCGATCTTGACGTTGAGGCCGATCTCGGCGAATTCGCTCTGCAACACCTCGACGGTCTCGCTGATCTTCGGGAACTGCGCGGTGCGGCCGATGAGGCGGATCTGCCGGTCCACCGGAACACCTGCGGCCTTCGCCTCGGCAATGAGCTGCTTGGCCTTGTCGGTGTCGTGTGGCCATAGCGCCATTTGGTCGTTGTAACCGACGACGCCCTTGGGGATCAGTTGGGAGGCAGGTTCACCGAGCCCGCGGAACAGCGCCTTGACGATGCCGGCGCGGTTGACCGAGTAGTTGATGGCCTGGCGCACCCGGATGTCGTTGAGCGGCGCCTCGGTGGCCTGCATCCGCAGCGCGGTGGTCTCGTTGTTCTGGAACGGGACGCCGAGATCGCCTGCGCCATCTTCGGGTCCGAGTGACGTCGCGATGTCCGTTTCGTCGTTGGTGATCATCGCGGCACGGACACTGCCCTCGCTGCGCCACTGGTATTCGGCTCGAGAGAAGGCGGGCTTGGGGCCCCAGTACCGCTCGTTGCGTGCCAGCACGAGCTTCTGGCCGTACTCCCAGTCGGCGATGGCGTACGGACCGGTGCCGATGGGCTCGCGCACCTTCTCGGTGGTACTGGTGGTTCGTGGCACGATCTCGATGAACGAGATGCGCAGCGGCAGAATCGGATCGGGTGACTCTGTGGTGATCGTCAGGGTGGTGTCGTTGGGTGCGGCCAGTTTCAGCTTCTCGTCGCCGAACACGTAACCGTCCACGTTGCACTGCAGTTCGGAGTTGACGGCCCGGTCGATGGCGAACGCCGCGTCGGTGGCGGTGAAGGGTGATCCGTCGGAGAAGGTGACGCCCTTGCGGATGTCGAAGGTCCACTCGGTCGGCGAGGTCTGGCGCCAACCGGTGGACAGCAGCGGCTGCAGGGCGCCGGTGTCGGGCTCGCGTTCGATGAGCGGTTCGGTGATGTTGGAGCGCACCACGATGCCCGTCGAGGTCAGGGAACTCTCGCAGGGTTCGAGCGTCGGCGGCTCCTGCGACAGGACGATCCGCAGCGTGTTCGGGTCGTAACCGCCGTGGCCGGAGTTGGCGACGGTGCACCCGCTGGCAGCCACGGTGATGCCCGCGACTGTGACGGCCAGTGCTCGACGTCGCGTCGTCATGCGTGGGGCGGGGCTCATGAAGTTCTCCCGGAAGATGCTGATGTGACGTCACTGGGGCGAGCGAAGCGACGGGACGAATAGTTCACGTATGTGGACGCACCGTGTGATCGCAGCCACACCGTAAGGAGCGTGTTCGAACAGCGTCAACCCCGGCTAACCCGGCTGCAGAGGGGCGAAATTAGGCTGACCTGACCTCGCTGCAGTCGTCCGGAAACGACGCTGAGCAGGGCATTCGCCGACAACACTCGATCGTCGATACCGTCCCGACCCCAGGAATCCGTCGACCATGCAGGTTGGGCATGAGTTGATGCTATTTCGGGGTTGGACGGGTATCCGCAGGTCGCCGTAGCGTGGTGACCATCATGAGCAGCGAGCATCACTCCCCCGACGTCCGGACCGTGTTGCAGGTCGGACCGCTGAAACCATCATTGGCGCGAGCCCTTTCGGACGGTCATGCCGCGTACCTGTTGCCCGACGAGCCCGCGGCGCGCGAGGAGTTCCTGTCGACGCACGGAGGCGACGTCACCGCCGTGGTGACGTCGGGGCGCAGCGGAGTCGACGCCACGTTGATGAGGGCGCTGCCGCGTCTGGGTGCCATCGTGAACTTCGGGGTCGGCTACGACACCACCGACGTCGACGCCGCTGCAGCGCTCGGGATCGGAGTGAGCAACACCCCCGACGTCCTTACCGACTGCGTGGCCGATACCGCCGTCGGTCTGATGATCGACGTCATGCGCCAGTTCTCGGCGGCCGACCGCTACGTGCGAGCGGGCAGTTGGCCGGTCACGGGCAACTACCCGCTGACCCGGCAGGTGAGCAACACCAGGGTGGGGATCATCGGTCTCGGCCGGATCGGCACGGCAATCGCGAAGCGGCTCAGTGCATTCGGTTGCTCGATCTCGTACCACAACCGCCATGAGGTGCAGTGGTCACCGTACCGGTACGTCGACTCACCGGTGCAGCTGGCTGGCGGCGTCGACGTTCTCGTGGTCGCCGCCGCAGGCGGAAGCGGCACCGTCAAGCTGGTCGACGGCGCCGTGCTCGACGCTCTCGGCGCCGACGGCTTCCTGGTCAACATCGCCCGCGGCAGCGTCATCGACGAGCCCGCGCTCATCGCCGCGCTGCTCGACGGGCGGCTGGCCGGAGCCGGCCTGGACGTGTTCGTCGACGAACCGAAGGTCCCCGACGAACTCCTGACAATGGACAACGTCGTGCTGCTGCCGCACGTGGCCAGCGGCACCGTCGAGACGCGCACGGCGATGGAGGAACTCACGCTGCGCAACTTGGACGCCTTCTTGAAGACCGGGCAGTTGGTCACACCGGTGCCAATGCCGGTGTCCGGCCGCACAGGCAATTGAGCCCTCTCGGCCAGTAGTGCGTTTCCGCGAGGCAACATCCTTCAGACTGAAGCCGCATCACCCGGTCGCCCCGACCGGATCACTGCGGAGGTCTGATGGAGGCACCACGGTCCTGCCGGGCCTGCGGCCTGGGGCTGCGGGCCGGCGCCCGGTTCTGCGATGGATGTGGCGCGCCGACGGCCGCGGACCCCGCACTGGCCGAGTACAAGCAGGTCACGATCCTGTTCGCCGACGTGGTCCGGTCGATGGACATCGCCGCCCGCGTCGGTCCGGAGCGGCTGCGGGAAATCATGACCGAATTGGTCAGCCGGTCGGCTGAAGTGATCGAGCGCTGTGGCGGCAGCCTGAACAGCTACACCGGCGACGGCATCATGGCGCTGTTCGGCGCGCCGATGGCTCTGGAGGATCACGCATTTCGTGCATGTGTGGCCGCGCTCGACCTCCGCCGCACTGCGGTGCCGCTGGCCGAGGAGGTAATGCGACGCGACGGCGTGGTGCTCGCGCTGCGCATCGGGATCAACTCCGGGCAGGTGATCGCCGGTGAGATCAGCCCGACGAGCTACACCGCTGTTGGCGATCAGGTTGGCTTTGCGCAGCGGATGGAGTCCGTCGCGCCAGCGGGTGGTGTCATGTTGAGCGAGGCGACCGCGCGCTTGGTGGAGGGCGTCGCGAAACTGGGCGATCGCGAGCTCGTCCGCATCAAGGGCGCCGCCGATCCGGTGCCCGCCCGCCGCCTTCTCGACATCGCCTCACGCGGTCGACTGGTAATCGGCCGCGAGGCGCCCCTGGTCGGGCGGCAGCGGGAGATCGGCGCACTCACTCAGAGCCTCCAAGGGGCGATGCGCGGCAATGCATCCGTGGTCCGGATGACCGGGCCCGCAGGTATGGGCAAGAGCAGGCTGATCGGAGAAGTCGCGGCGGTCGCCATGGACCTCGGCGCGGAGGTGTTCTCCACCTTTTGCCAGTCCCACACGCGCAACGTGCCGTTCCATGCGACGTCCGGACTGTTCCGCGCGGTCTTCGGCATCGGCGAGCTCGATGTCGACGGCGCACGTGAGCGGGTTCGGACCCGGCTGCCCGATGCCCACGCCGAGGACCTGGTGCTGCTCGACGATCTGCTGGGCATCCGAGCTGCCGCTACCGATCTGCCTGCTGTCGATCCGGAGGCGCGACGTCGGCGGCTGACACGGTTGGTCGAGACAGCGGTCTCGGCGAGGGCTCCCGCCGTGTACGTGATCGAGGATGTGCACTGGATCGACGAGGTCAGCGAATCCACACTCGTCGACTTCGTCGCAATGGTTTCCGGAACGTCGGCGCTCGTCATCATCACCCACCGCCCGGAATACGGGGGCGCACTCAGCCACATCGCGGGAGCCGAGGTGATCGAGCTTGCTCCCCTTGATGTTTCAACTGGGTCGGCGTTGACCGCGCTGCTCGTTGGCAAGCACCCCTCGACCTTCGGACTTGCCACGCAGATTGCCGAACGTGCCGCCGGAAATCCATTCTTCGCCGAGGAGATCGTCCGCGACCTCGCCGAGCGCGGCATTCTCGAGGGCCACCGCGGCGACTACGAGTGCCACCGCGACATTGCGGAAGTGAGCGTGCCCGCGACCGTGCAGGCCACCATCGCCGCGCGCATCGACCGCCTCGGTGCAAGTGCGAAGCGGACACTGAACGCCGCCGCGGTCGTCGGGTCCAGGTTCAATGCGGCTCTGCTCGCCGATGTACACAGTGACTCCATGCTGGCCGAGTTGATGGACGCCCAGCTGATCGATGCGCTGGATTCCACGGGTGCCGATTACGCATTCAGGCATCCGCTAATCCGCACGGTGGCCTACGAATCACAACTAAAATCGGAACGGGCGCAACTGCATCGGCAGCTGGCCGCGGCGATCGAGCGGCACCAGACGACGGGGGCGCAGGAGAACGCTGCGCTGATCGCGACGCACCTGGAGGCCGCCGGCGACCAACGTGGAGCGTTCGATTGGTACATGCGCGCGGCGGGGTGGTTGACCGAGCGCGATCTCGGCGCGGCGCGGGTGAGTTGGCAGCGGGCCCGAAGGGTCGCTGTCGCGCTGCCCGCCGACGAGCCCGACCGGCTGGCGATGCAGATAGCGCCTCTCACCCGACTCTGCGGCAGCATGTGGATGGCTGGTGGCGAAGTCGCCGACACCGGCTTCGACGAACTGCGCGAGCTCTGCGAGACGCAGGGCGACAAGGTATCGCTCGCCATTGGCATGGCCGGGTTGGTCATGGCGCTGGCCGGGCATCAACGTCTCGGCGAGGCGTCACGGTTGGCGTCGGAGTTGACCGCGCTGGTCGATGAACTCGGAGAGCCCCCGCTGACCGTCAATCTGCTCATTGCGGCCATCTACGCCAAATCCGAAGTCGGTGAGATGACAGTGGCCCTTGGCCTGGCCGAGCGTGTCATCGACCTGACCGGCGGCGATCTCACGATGGGTGACAAGCTCTTTGGCTCACCGCTGGCACTCGCGACGCGGATGCGCTGCCTGATTCGGCTGTGCCTGGGTATCGACGGTTGGCGATCCGATGCCGACGCCGCCATCGCGATGGCGGCCCCGCTCGCTCCGAAGAATCTCATTTCCGCGATCTTCTACAAGTACATCGTCGCGATACCCGTCGGCGCGCTGGCCGCCGACGCAGTTGCCTTGCGTGAGACCGCTGATGCCCTGCGCGCGGCCGAGCAAACCAGCGACGAGTACACCCTGGCGGCAGCCCAACTCACGCGGGGGCTGGTCCTCGTCCGCCAAGACGATCTGCACCGGGAGGAGGGCTTCGAGCTGCTCACCCGGGCCCGGGACTCGGCGCTGGCCAAGGGGTTCACGATGAATGCGCTGGCGATCGTCGACCCCGAGATCGCCAGGGAGAGGGCACGAAACGGCGACCTCGACGGTGCCATCGAGCTGTCCAGGCCGGCCATTGACGACATGTTCAGCAGGGGCGCCATGTACTTGCGCGGCGTTGCGACCACGATTCTGGTGGAGTCGCTGCTGGACCGCGGTGCCGATGGCGACCTGCGGGAAGCACAGGAGGCCATCGACCGGTTGGCGGCAGTGCCTACCGAGCCAGGTTTCGTGCTGCACGAACTGCCACTGCTACGGCTGCAGGCGCTGATGGCGCGCGCGCAGGGCAGCGAGGACGTCTACCGTGACCTCGTGGCGCGTTACCGCGCCAAGGCGCTGGCGGCGGGTTTCGAATCAACGGTCAACGATTGAGGTTCCGCGCGCGCACTGGTCGAGTGCGGAAGAAACTCACCTGACGTTGCAGCCGGTGCCCATGTTGTGACAGTGCCCGCTTTCGCACGTTCCGCAGCTGCAACCGCACGCAACGTGCGCCTGTGGAGCTGGTCGCGGGGTGGCGGGTGCAATGTAGACGTCGCGGTCTCGGTCCCGCTCTAGACGATGTCTTGCCATGTCGGACTCCTTTGACGCAACCAACGCTAGGCCTCTATTCGGGTACACGGGCGTTTTCGCGGTACCCGTGAATCCGGATCAGCGGCCGCCTCGCCTGAAGCGAGCTACCCGACGAAGCTCTCGACCAGGTCGTCCGTCGTCCACTCTCGTTGCGGCAGGACGTCGCGCAGCAGGCGCAACAGTGCGGGGTTGGAGCTGTCGCCGCGCCACACCGCGTCGAGTTCCACCGGCCGCTCCCGGAACGCCCCGATGGACCGGAACACCACCCCTTCGGGGTGCAGCGTCGCCGCCGATGCAGGCACCAATGCGATCCCGATGCCCGAGCGCACCAGCACCAGCATCGTGTGCACCTGTGTCACGTACTGCACGTAGCGCGGCGTCGCGCCTGCGATGGTGAACGTGCTGATCAGCAATTCGTTGAAGTACCGCGCCTGCACGGGCGAATACATGATGACGTCCTGGCCGTCGAGGTCATTGAGCGTCAGCTGCCTGCCAAGGTCCGCCAGCGGGTGGGCAAGGGGTAGCGCGGCGATCAGCTGCTCGTGCAGGAGTGGCCGAGACACCAGACCCGGCCGCCTCACCGGCGGGCGCACCATGCCCAGGTCGAGTTCGCCGGTCATCAGGCCCTCGATCTGGACTGCCGTCACCATCTCGCGCAGGTCGAGTTTCACGTCGGGCAACTGCTCCCGCGTCGCGTCGAGCAGAAGCGGCAGCACGACGTGTGCCGACGCCGCCGTGAAACCCACGACGATGGTGCCGAGGTCACCCGCGGGCACCCGCTTGACCGTCATGGACGCGCTTTCGGCGAGTTGCAGGATCCGCCGCGCGTCGGGCAGGAAGGCGACCCCGGCCGGGGTGAGCGTCACCGATCGGGTGGTCCGGTCGATCAGCTGAACGCCGAGTTCGGCCTCCAGCTGCTGGATCTGCCGGCTCAGCGGCGGCTGGGTCATGTGCAGGCGTTCGGCGGCGCGGCCGAAGTGAAGTTCCTCCGCGACGGCGATGAAGCAAGACAGCCGGGCAAGAGAGAACACCTATGCACTCCTAGCATCACTACGGCCACCGACGGCGGCAGTCGTGCATCAGTGTAGGGCGGTGCTCATCACCACCGAGGGCTGATGGCGCGAAAACCCGGAACGACGCTCTGCATGTAGCCGGTGTCTTCGCGATCGCGGATCCCGCACCGGACGTACTGCTCGTGCAGTGCGCCGAGGGCGTCCTCGTCGATCTCGATGCCCAGTCCTGGCGTGCCAGGCACTGCGACGGCGCCGTCGCGGAACTCCAGAACTCCTGGCTTGACCACGTCCCCCGTCTTCCAGGGCCAGTGCGTGTCGCACGCATAGGTGAGGTTCGGGGTGGCGCCTGCCAGGTGCACCATCGCGGCCAGGCTGATGCCGAGGTGTGAGTTGGAGTGCATCGACAGCCCGAGCCCGAAGGTGTCGCAGATGCCTGCGAGCAGCCGGGAGCGCTGCAGCCCTCCCCAGTAGTGATGATCCGAGAGCACAACGCCGACAGACTGTTTCGCGACGGCGGGCGAAAGCTGGTCGAAGGCGACCACGCACATGTTGGTCGCCAACGGCATCGGCGACTGGCTGGCCACCTCGGCCATGCCGTCGAGGCCGGGCGTCGGGTCCTCGAGGTATTCGAGGATGCCCGCCAGTCCAGCGGCCACCTTGACCGACGT
>JAOPVF010000526.1 GCA_025963195.1 Mycobacterium sp.
GGCTTCACCCTCATCGAACTCCTCGTCGTCATGATCATCATCGGCATCCTCGCCGCCATCGCCATCCCGGTCTTCCTCAGCCAGCGCGCCAAGGCGCAGGACGCTGCGACCAAGTCCGACGTCACGACGATCGGCACCGAAGTTGCCACGTACTACGTTGACAACCCCGCCCTCGCGACCGACGTCGTCACGCAGACCGCTGCGCCGATTCGCTACCAGCTCAACGGCACCGACATCGGCAAGTCGAGCACCGGCGTCACCGTCAGCGGCTCGCACTTCACCACGTCCACCACGAAGTGGTGCGTCGACCTGACGAACCTCAACGGTTCAACCGGTAAGACGATCTGGAAGTACTCTGCGGCCAACGGCCTCGGCGTGGGCGTCTGCGTCTCGGGCACCGACTACTAATACGGTCGGCCCCGCACGACCCGAACGTGAACTCTACGGGCGGGGTGGCATCAGCCACCCCGCCCGTACGTACGTCGTGCCGGACGCGGTGAGCACTCCGCGGCTCTCACATCAGGCCCTGGAGGCACCGTGGACGCAGCAAGTACTCGAAGGACCGCGTCCCGCCGCGTAGGGCCGGCCGACAGCGGCTTCACGCTCATCGAACTTCTCGTCGTGATGATCGTGGTAGGCGTCCTTGCGGCAATCGCAATCCCAACGTTGGTTTCGCAACGCCACCTGGCCCATGACACGTCGACCAAGTCTGACGTCACTCACCTGGGAAAGGAGGTCGCGACAATGTACGTGGACAACGCGGGCAGCGTTACGTTGGACTTCAGCGTCCCTAACCGCGTCATCGTGTCGGACGGGACTTCGTCGTCGACGGTCAACCTGACAACGGGCACCTCGACCCCGGTCGTGGGCGTGTCAGCGAACTTGAGCAACCCGACGGGCTGGTGCGTTGCCCTGACAAACGTCGACGGGGTCGTTCAGGCGTATCGCTACTCGGCCCAATCAGGACTCGAACCGGGCACCTGCTAACCGTCGTGTCGGGCCTCAAACCGACTCGTCGCAAATAGGATGGCCGCCATGTCAATGTCGTCCGCCTTTGCACGGCTCCTGGTTCCCTTCGCCGCCATTGCGGGACTCCTCGTGGGGTCGTTCCTCAATGTTGTGATCTGGCGCGTCCCGCGAGGCGAGAGCGTGGTGCGACCGCGCTCCCATTGCCCGCGTTGCGATGCGGTGTTGCTCGAGCGCGACAACATCCCCATCATTTCCTGGCTGGTCCTGCGCCGGAAGTGTCGTCATTGCGGTGAGCCCATCAGTGGGCGCTACCCGCTCGTGGAACTCATAACGGGGCTGTTGTTCGCTGCCGTCGCTGCCGAGATCGGCTACCGCTTCGCCGTCGTCGGCTTCCTGTATTTCACCGCGATTGCGGTGGCCCTTGCGTTCATCGACTACGACACACGCCGGCTGCCCAACGCCATCATCCTTCCGGCGTACGTGGCGAGCCCGATCCTGCTCGCAGCTGACGCCGTCATCAGCCACGACTGGTCCAAGCTGATCCACGGTCTCGTGGGGATGGCTGCACTGTTCGCGTTCTATTTCGCAACCTGGTTCGTCTACCCGAGCGGCATGGGCTTCGGCGACGTCCGCCTCGCCGGCATCATCGGGCTCTTCCTCGGCTGGCTTGGTTACGGGCCGCTGGTCGTCGGCGCGTTTGCCGGATTCCTGCTTGGCGGCCTGTGGGGGATCGGCCTCATCGTGGCCAAGAAGGGGGGCGGCAAGACCGCGGTTCCCTACGGCCCGTTCATGCTCCTGGGCGCAATGATTGCCATTTTTGTCGGCCATCCGCTGGCCGACCTGTACCTGAATTCGCTACACCGCTGAGGGATTCACCCGTTTGGCGGAGGAGCAATGCTCCGTTGCGCTTATTGGCGTAGATCCGATGGACCCGTTGCTCAAGGCAGGTCCAAACCGATCCGATGCCCTTCCCGACAAGAAGCCAGGTCGACACCCTCGTGTCGCAACCGGGCGGGAGAAGGGCAGGCGAAAGCGACGTGGCAAGCAGGATTGCCGTCGGCCTCGACATCGGCACGTCCAGCGTCCGTGCGGCGCAGGTGTCGTTGGGTAAGGGCAGCTCGACGTTGGAACGCTTTGGTCAGGTGGCATTGCCTGCCGGAGCCGTCAGGGACGGTGAGGTCGTTGACGCGCCCGCCGTGACCGCGGCCATCAAGCAGCTCTGGGCCCAGACGAAATTCAGCACGAAGAAGGTCGTACTCGGGGTCGCCAACCAGAAGGTTGTCGTACGCCAGGTCGACCTTCCGTGGCTGGAGGAGAACGAGCTGCGCAAGTCGCTGCCGTTCCAGGTGCAGGACTACATCCCGATCCCGGTGGAACAGGCGATCCTCGACTACCACCCGCTCGAGGAGCTGACGGACGCGTCCGGTGCGCGCATCGTGCGTGTTCTGCTCGTTGCCGCCTCTCGTGAAATGGTCTCGTCCATTCTGTCCGCGGTGACCGGTGCCGGCCTCAAGCCAAGCGCGGTCGACCTTACGTCCTTCGCGTTGCTGCGCTCGCTCGTCAAGTCCGACGAACTGGGAATGGCCACGTCAGCCGAGGCGCTCGTCGACATCGGCGCCAGCGTCACGAACATCGTTGTGCATCAGGGCGGCTCACCTCGCTTCGTGCGCATCCTGCTCATGGGCGGCGGCGACGTGACGGAAGCGCTGGCCGAGCGGGCCGGAATGCCCCTCGAGCACGCCGAGTCACTCAAGCAGTCAGTCGGAATGTCGATCCCGTCGCAGGGTGAAGCTCACCCCGCGACCCGCGTGATCGAGTCCGTCGGTGGCTCCCTCGTCGAGGAGATCCGCGGATCCCTCGACTACTACCTGGCCCAGCCGGCGGCAGTCCGCATCGGGCGCATCGTGCTCACGGGCGGCGGTTCCCGTCTCGGTGGCTTTGCTGAGCGCCTGGCGACGTCCACCCGCCTCCCGGTCGACCTCGGCAGCGCACTGACCGGCATGCACGTCGGCAAGACCGGCCTCTCCGCCGAGCAACTTGCGTACATCGAACCGCTGGCGTCCGTGCCGGTCGGCCTGGCCATGGGAGTGAAGGCATGAGCGTCGACACACTTGTCGTCGCGGTTCCGCGACTGCCGAGGGTCAACCTGCTGCCACAGGAGATCAACGAAGCGAACAAGGCACGGCAGGTCAAGCTCGGTCTCGTGGCAGTAGTCGTTGCAACCGCGCTTGGTATGGGCTACCTCACCGTCACGGCGGGCTCGTCCGTTGGCGAAGCCCAGGACTCGTACGACGCGGCGCAGCGGAAGACGCAGACACTCAAGGTCGAGCTGTCCAAGCACACCGGCATCACCGCGCTGAAAGCACAAGTCGTCGAGCGCCAGAACCTGCTCAATGCGGCGATGTCGCAGAACGTCGAGTGGGGCGCCTTCCTGAACGACGTACGTCTCGGCATGCCTCGTGGCGCGCGCTTGCAGACATGGAACATCTCATTGTCACCGCCGGCGACGGCGGCAACCGGGGCGACGTTCGGCAGCGGAGGGGTGGCTACGTGGGCGTTCACCGGCCAAGCGGCGACCTATGAGGACGTTGCGAAGCTCATTGAGTCCATCTACAAGATCCAGGCCGTCGACAGCGTCTACGCCACGGCCGTAAAGAAGGACACGGACGTCAGCAGCAAGAAGACGGTGTACACGTTCAGCCTTCAGGCTCGTGTCAGCTCGCAGGCGCTGGCTCCCTACAACCCGAAGGCAGGTCGCTGAGATGGCGAAGTCACGCTCGGTCGTCCTTCTCACGGCGATCGCCCTACTCGTTGTCATTGCCGGCAGCTGGTTCCTGTTGATCTCGCCCAAGAAGGCAGAGGCGGCGGACCTGACGCAGAAGGCGGCCGCCGAGCAGAGCGCTCAATCGAGCTTGCAGCAGCAGATCAGCATGCTGAAGCAGGACGAGAAGCAGGAAGTGGCGCTGAAGAGCAGCCTCGACAAGGTCGCGACGCACCTGCCGCTCGACGCTGCCTTGCCAAGCCTGATTCGAGAGATGACACACGCGGCAGATGTGTCGAACGTGGCGATCACCGAGATCACCCCGTCGGTTCCGACCGCCGCCAACGCGTCGCTGTTGCCCGCGCCGGTCGTCAAGCCGACGCCGACTGGGACGGCTGCCGCGCCAACTCCCACGGACGGCGCGAGCACACCGCCCGTTGCCGCCGTGACGCCGCCAGGACTGGTGTTGTCGCAGCTGCCCATTTCATTCACGGTGGTCGGCAGATACTCGGACATCGCGATCTTTGTGAACAGCATCCAGAATTTCCGCCGCGCGTTCCTGGTGCAGACCGTCAGCGTCAGCATCGATGACACCGCCAACAAGAACAACGGCTATGGCGGAGTGCTCATTGCGCGCATCAGCGCGTCAGCATTCACCTCGGGCACTCCTGTCCAGGCCGGGTTGGAAGCAACTGACCTCGCGACCCCCACCGCGA
>JAOPVF010000537.1 GCA_025963195.1 Mycobacterium sp.
CAGTTGCAAGTTTCAATTGGCCATTTACCACGACGAAACAGCCCAGCAACAGAGCCTGCCTATCGTCAGCCTCATGACATTCGACTACTCACGACTCACCGCAACCTGTGGGGTCGAGTCACCCGAGAACGCGGTCACCCTGCCGCCCGAGGCCTACGGCAGTGACGAGCTGTACGCCGTCGAAGTCGACCGGGTCTTCAAGCGCGGGTGGATTCCGCTGTGCCGCGTCGAGCAGGTGCCCATCGACGGCAGCTACTACAGCATCGACATCCTCGGCACGCCCCTGGTCGTCACCCGCGACCGCAAGTCCGACATCCGGGTGTTGTCGCGCAACTGCACCCACCGCTGGATGGAGGTGTGCACCGGCGCGGGGGAGGCCAACGTCCTGCAGTGCCCCTACCACCTCTGGTCGTTCGGGCTGGACGGCCATCTCGCAGGTGCGCCCGAGATGAAGAAGTCTGCCGGGTTCGACCGGAAGGACTATCCGCTCAAGCAATTCCGGCACGAGGTGTGGAAGGGCTTCGTAATGGTGAACCTCGACGGTCAAGCGGAATCGCTGGCGAGCCAGTATGCGGCGCTGGATCCGATCGTCGATGCCTACGACCTGGAGAACTACCAGACCGTCGAGCAGACCGACTGGGGCGTATGCGAGTGGGACTGGAAGATCATGGTGGACAACTTCATGGAGTGCTACCACCACATGGGCCCGCACCGCGCGTCGCTCGAAGACCAGTTCCCCGCCGCGCTGAGCTACACCGGTGAGGTCGGCGACTACTTCACCACCATGTGGTCGGGGCAGGCTCCCGGCTATCCGGCGGAGCCGCCGTTCCTCTCGCCGGGTGCTGCAACGCTGAGTCCTGAACAGCACCACAAGTCGCTGATCTTCATCGGGTATCCGCTGTTGCAGATCGCGATGGGCCCCGCATACATGTACTGGCTCAAGACGCTTCCGCTCGGGGCGGGCAAGATCGAGCTGCAACTCGACATCTGCATGTCGCCTGCCGCGCTGGCCGCGCCGGGTCTTGAGGAACGCCGTAGCCAGCTGGTCAAAACGATATGCGACATCCACCGCGAAGACCTCGATGCCTGCACGGCCGTGCAGCGCGCCGTCCGGTCGGGGGTGACCGGGGTGGGCAGGCTGTCGCACCTCGAGCGGCCGCTCTGGGAGTTCTACCGCTACCTCGGCCGTGAACTGGGAATCTTAGGCAACACCGTCGATCTCGCGTCGACGGCATGACGGGAGAAGACATGACCGCCACACTGAACGGCCAGCCATCGCACACTCGGACGGAACCGGACGTCACGGAGGTCGCCGAACGGCTGGCGGCCGCCGGCGTGAAGTACGCCGCGATCAGCTTCGTCGACATGCACGGCAAACCGAAGTCCAAGATGGTGCCGCTCAACCACCTCGAGGCGGCGTCGCGCGGTTCGGAGATGTTCACCGGTGCTGCGCTGGACGGGGTGCCTCAGGACGTCAACGACGACGAGGTCGCGCCACACCCCGATTTGGACGCGGCCATCATCGCCCCGTTCAACCGCGAGATCGCCTGGTTCCCCGGCGATCTCTGGATCGGGGATACTCCGTTCGAGGCGTGCAGCAGGCAGATCCTCAAGCGCGTGACGGCGGACGCCGCGACGCTGGGCTACACCTTCAACCTCGGCATCGAGACCGAGTTCTTCCTGCTCACCGACGACCGCGCCGGAACACCGGCACCCGCCAGCCCCGACGACGTTCTCGACAAGCCGTGCTACGACCTGCGCGGGATGCTGCACAACTACCCGGTCGTCGACGAAATCGTCTCGGCGATGAATGAACTCGGTTGGGACGTCTACTCATTCGACCACGAGGACGGCAACGGCCAGTTCGAGACGGACTTCACCTACACCGATGCCGTGTCGATGTCGGACCGGTTGGTGTTCTTCCGCATGATGGTCGGTGAGATCGCCCGCAAGCACGGGCTGTTCGCGTCGTGGATGCCCAAACCGTTCGCCGACCGGACGGGCAGCGGTGCCCACTACAACATGTCGCTGGCCGACGGCGCCGGCGTCAACCTGTTCGCCGACGTAGCAGATCCGCGCGCCTGCGGCCTTTCCACTCTCGGATACCAGTTCATCGCCGGAGTGCTGCGCCACGCGTCGGCGATCTGCGCGGTGATCGCCCCGACCGTCAACAGCTACAAGCGACTCGTCAAGCAGGGCAGCATGTCCGGGCTGACGTGGGCGCCCATCTTCGCCTGCTACGGCGACAACAACCGCACCAACATGCTCCGCATCCCAAGGGGCGGGGGCCGGGTCGAGTGTCGTGCCGCCGACAGCGCCAACAATCCGTATCTCGGTGCGGCGCTGGTACTCGCGGCAGGACTGGAGGGCATCCGCGAGGGGCTCGACCCCGGTGACCCGAACCGGGACAACCTCTACAACCTGTCGGAGGCCGATCTGCTCCGACGCGGCATCGGATGGCTGCCGCGCTCCCTCGGGGAGGCGATCGATGCCCTCGAAGCAGACCCGCTGGTGCGCAGCGTGTTCGGCGATGCGATGTTCGATTCGTACGTCAGCGAGAAGCGTGCGGAATGGGACTCCTTCGCGGCACACGTGTCATCGTGGGAGACCGATCGCTACTTGAGGTTCTGGTGACCGCCAGGTGGGGTGAGCTGTCGTCGGCGCAGTTGGCCGACCGCATCGAGGCAGACCCGGATTGCGTGGCGCTGATCCCCGTCGGCGCCACCGAGCAACACGGACCCCATCTGCCGGTCGGTACGGACACCATCATCGCCACCGAGCTGGCCGAAGCTGCGGCGGGGGAGTCGGCCGTCGTACTGCCTTCGCTTGCCTTCGGCGCCAGCTTCTTTCACGGCTCCAAACTGGCGGGAACCGTGGCATTCTCGGGTGAGGAGACCGCGGCGGCGGCCGGCCTGGTCGCCGAAGCGTGCGTTGACTCGGGGTTTCGCCGGGTGCTCTTCGTGAACGGGCACGTCGGCAATGCGGCGCCGCTCTGGATCGCCTGCGATGGGTTCCGCAGGGTGTTCGGCGACCGCAGGATCGGTGTCATGCAATGGTGGGATCTGACCCCCGACATCGCTCGCCGTGCGACCGAGGACGCGGTCGACTGGCACGCCAACGCCGCGGAGACCTCGATCATGCTGGCGTTGCGGCCGGAACTGGTCGACACCGACAAGATGCAGACCGCCGACGATCCCGACCGAACCGAAGGCGTCGTCTTCCGGTATGCGGTCCAGCACGTGTCCACCAACGGCGTGACGGGCTACCCGTCGCGGGCCACGAAGTCCTTCGGTCTCGAGTTGTGGCGTGATGTGGTCTCGGCCGCACGCGACACGGTCGAGCGCGCGCACGACGAACGCGCGCCGCTTGGCGTGCCGCCACAGTAGGATTCCCGTCGTGCCGACACCCGAGCGCCGGGCCACGGTCCGCGCCATCGGACGACCACGCAACGACGCCGACGCGGCGCCGACGGCATCGCCGCGCGCGGGGATCGTGAACGCCGCGACGAAGCTCTTCTCCGAAAAGGGCTATGCGCAAACGACGATGAGCGACATCGCCCGCGCATCGGGCCTGCAGCAGTCGTCGCTGTACTACTGGTTCCGCAACAAGGAGCAGCTGCTTCAGGAGGCCCTGCTCGTCAATCGGGCTCCGTTGAAGTTCATCGCGGAAGTTGGCGCCGGGTCCGGCTCGCCTGCCGTCAAGCTGTACCGGCTGTTGCGGTTCGACACCATGCAACTGGCGATGTCACCGATCGACTTCAACGAGATTCAGCGCATCGCACACGAGCAGCGCAGCGAATTCCATCAGTTCTGGACGGATTACGAACGACTCAAGGATTGGGTCGTCGACCTCATTGGGGCGGCGATCAACGAAGGCAAGTTCATCGAATGCGACAAGCAGGACACCGCCGGTCTACTGCTCAACTTCGACGAGGGTGCGCAGAAGCTGACCCGTCTGCACACCGATCAAGGCGACCGGGTCGACGAGGCGATCCGCGTCGGCGAACACGTCGCGATCATCGCGGTACGCGGATTGCTCAAGCGGCCGAGCGAGATCGAACGCATCCGTGCGCAGGCCGCACAATTCGACGACGCCGCCGTCGCACTGAACATCGCCCAACCGCCGCCGGACTGACCGGCCGGCTACTCGCGACCCGCCGACACCCACGACAGGTCGCCGAACCGATGTCCCGACACGGCTGCGCCCGCCGCGTCGAGCGCCGCCAGCTGAGCGTCGGTGAGTGCTACGTCCAGCGAGTTGAAGTTCTCCTCGACGCGGGCCGCGCGGCGCGTGCCGGGGATCGGCACGGCCGCCACACCGAGGTCGTCGGCGCGGTAGCGAAGCCAGGCCAGGGCGACCTGGGCGGGGGTGGCCTCCCGTTCGTCGGCGACGGCACGGATCACGTCGACCACTGCCAGGTTGGCCTCCAACGCGCCGTCGGCGAATCTCGGCATCGTGCGGCGGAAGTCCGATCCGGAGGCCAGGTCGGCTGCGGACCGCACGGTGCCGGTCAGAAACCCGCGGCCAAGCGGCGAGTACGGGACGAAGCCGACGCCGAGTTCGGCCGCGGTGGGTACGACGTTGGATTCGACGTCGCGGCTCCAGATCGACCATTCGCTCTGCACGGCGGCGATGGGGTGGACCGCGACGGCTGCGCGCAGTTCGTCGGCCGTCACCTCGGACAGCCCCAGGTGGCGCACCTTGCCTGCGGCGACCAGTTCGGCCATCGCCCCGACGGTCTCCTCGATCGGCACGGTCACGTCGCGGCGGTGCATGTAGTAGAGGTCGACGACGTCGGTGTTCAGCCTGGCCAAGCTCTCGTCGATGGACTCGCGGACGTAGGCGGCGTCGCCGCGGGCGGCGAGCTGGCCTGCCGCCCGGTCGGCCGGGTTGCCGACGATGCCGAACTTGGTCGCGAGCGTCACCTCGTCGCGGCGGTCGGCGAGAAGCCGGGCGATCAGCCGCTCGTTGGCGCCGCCGCCGTAGACGTTGGCGGTGTCGATGAACGTAACCCCCAGATCGACGCTGCGATGCAGCGTGGCCAGGGAATCGTCGTCGTCCACCTCGCCGTACACCGGCGTCAACGCCATCGCGCCGAATCCGATTGCGCTGACCGTCAATTCATCGCCGAGTGTGACTGTTTCGGTCATCGGTCGCTCTTTTCTGCCGTTTCGGTCAATGACCTCGTCCAACGGGCTCGGTCGAGAATCTGTTCCTCCGCTGTCAGCGGGGCGTACTTTGGGTGGTAGTTCGATGTGAGTCATGTCACAAAGGAGGCGCCCAGTGCGGATCTCGGACGTGTTGAGGAACAAGGGTGGGACGGTTTCCACCGTAGGCCCGGACATGACGGTAGGCGAGCTGCTCGATGGGCTCGTCACGCGCAACATCGGGGCGATGGTGGTGGTCGGTCCTGGCGGTTTGGTCGGCATCGTCTCGGAGCGCGACGTGGTGCGCAAGCTGCACGAACTGGGCGCCGACCTTCTCGCCCGGCCCGTCTCGGAGATCATGACGGCCCAGGTGATCACCTGTTCGCCCGCTGACTCGGTGGACAGTCTCAGTGCCCTGATGACCACCAACCGGGTGCGCCACGTGCCGGTCATCGACGGCGGCGAGTTGGCCGGAATCGTCAGCATCGGCGACGTGGTGAAGACGCGCATGGAGGAGCTGCAGACCCAGCAGGAGCAGCTGGAGGCCTACATCACCCAGGGGTGAATAGGCTTGGCCGCGTGAACAGCGTCGCGGTTCGACCCGCCACCCGCGCAGACATCGATGCCCTGTCCGCGGCGTTGGGCCGGGCATTCTTCGATGATCCGGTGATGCGCTGGATGCTGCCGGACTCCGCGCTGCGCCGACGCAAGCTGCACCGGTTGTTCGCCGCGATGACGAGATATCACCACCTGTCCCGCGGTGGCGTCGAGGTCGCTCCGGACGGTGACGGCATCGGCGGAGCCGCGTTGTGGGATCCGCCGGGACAGTGGAAGACCTCGCGTATCGATGAGTTGCGGGCCATGCCGACGCTGCTTTTGGCCTTCGGCGCGTCGTTGCGCCGGGGCCTGGAGGTCGAAGAGCTGATGAAGGAGGCCCACCCCGAGGAGCCGCACTGGTATCTCGCGGTGGTCGGCAGCGACCCGACGGTGCGCGGAAAGGGGTTCGGGCAGGCGTTGATGCGGTCGCGGCTGGACCGCTGCGACGCCGAGCACGCGCCCGCGTATCTGGAGTCCAGCAATCCCGACAACGTGCCGTACTACGAGCGGTTCGGCTTCGGAGTCACCGGCGAGATCGAGCTGCCAAGCCGCGATGGAAACCCCGGACCCAGCCTGGTCCCGATGTGGCGGCCTGCGCGGTAGATCGCCGCTTGGATCAGGGGACCGGGACACCTTCCTTGAGGAAGTACAGGCCCGCGATCTGGCCGTCAGTTCGAACGGACAGCCGGAACTGGCCGGGCGCGTTTTGCATCTGCAGGGGCACGTTCACGACGGTGATCTTCCCGCGCGCGTCGGGCGACAGTAGTCTGCGCATGGTCTGGTCGAAATTCGCGGTGGCCGCAGCTGGGTCGCCCTGCACGATGTCGTTCAAGGTCGCCAGCGCGAGCTCGTTCGGGGCGACGACAGCCGTTGTCGATGTGGCCGTCGGCGGAGGCGAGGCCGTCGAGGTCGCGCAACCAGGTGCGATCAGCACACCCAGCATCAGGGCGCCGACCGCACTACGCGTGGACTTGATGATGAGTTCCCTTCCGTCGGGCGGTCCTTCACCGTTCGACGCGGGCGTCGAGTTCGATGAGTTGGCCGACGTAGACGGTCAGCTGATGGATGTCCTCGCGGCCGAACCCATGCACCCCCACGACCGCGAACAGGTTCTTCGCGCACTGATGTACCTGCGCCTGTACGTCGCCTGCGCCGACCAGCGCGCCCGCTGCATCGAGTGGAACCTGGCCGGCCAGATGCAGATGGTCGCCGAAGCGGTCGGCGTAGCGGTAGCCGGGTGTCGGTGCGAGGCCGGCGGCGAGCTCGCGTTCGTTCATCCGAAGACCGTCAGCTCCAGGAGTACTCGGCACGCAGTCTCGCGGCGACCACCTCGAAGGTGTTGCGATCGAGGACCGCGCCCTCGCGCCGGATGCCCTCTTCGGGCACGTCGAGCACCCGGTCCAGTCGGACCCAGCTGGCCCTGCCCTCGTAGTCCCAGTCGCCACGGCCGATCCCGACCCAGTCGCGGTCGGTCTGGTGACGCTCCTGGCTGGACAGCACGAGCCCGAGCAGCGTGGCGCTGTCACGGCCCACCACCAGCACCGGACGGTCCTTGCCGCGGGTCGGATCGTCCTCGTAGACCACCCAGGTCCACACGATCTCGCCGGGGTCGGCCCTGCCGTCGAGATCGGGGGAGTAGACGATCCTGCGCGCGCGGTGGGCGGTGGGGACGCTGCTCTCCGTCACCGGCCGCCCCGCGGTGATCGCCGGCTGCTGATCGCTCGACGCGCCTGCGAGGGCGGCCAGGCCGGCGTCCAGCCCCATCTTGAGGCCTTGCTGGATGCCGCGCTGCAGGGTGTCGGCCTTCGGCAGCTGCCGAATCAGCTTCGGTGCCTCGTTGAAGACCAGGTGTTCAGTGTTTTTCACGAGCCGCTGCCACGGACTCCACTGTGACGCCATGATTTCGAGCATAGGTGGGAGTCACGATTGTGTCGTCGTGATGGTTGCTCGATACCCTGGTACTGCTCGTGACCTCGCACGAGCCCCGTCCGACCAGGAGATCCCCATCAGCAGTTTCGCCGACCAGACGTTCACCGCGCCGGCACGGATTCGGAACTTCTGCATCATCGCCCACATCGATCACGGCAAGTCGACGCTCGCGGACCGCATGTTGCAGCTCACCGGCGTCGTCGCGGACCGCGACATGCGCGCGCAGTACCTGGACCGGATGGACATCGAGCGCGAGCGCGGCATCACGATCAAGGCGCAGAACGTCCGGCTGCCGTGGAAGGTGTCGGGCGGCACCGACGCCGGAGAAGAATTCGTGCTGCACCTGATCGACACGCCTGGCCACGTCGACTTCACCTACGAGGTCTCGCGCGCACTGGAGGCGTGCGAAGGCGCCGTGCTGCTGGTCGACGCCGCCCAGGGCATCGAGGCGCAGACGCTGGCCAACCTCTACCTGGCCCTCGACCGCGGCCTGACGATCATCCCGGTGCTCAACAAGATCGACCTGCCCGCCGCCGACCCGGACCGCTACGCAGGCGAGATCGCCCACATCATCGGGTGCGAGCCCGAGGACGTGCTGCGGGTGTCCGGCAAGACCGGCGCCGGAGTCGTCGAACTGCTCGACCAGGTCGTCCGGCTGGTGCCTGCGCCCGTCGGGGATGCCGACGCCCCGGCCAGGGCGATGATCTTCGACTCGGTCTATGACATCTACCGCGGCGTCGTCACCTACGTCCGCGTGATCGACGGAAGGCTCACCCCGCGCGAGAAGATCAAGATGATGTCCACCGGCACCACCCACGAGCTGCTGGAGGTCGGCATCGTCTCACCCGAGCCGAAGGCCACCGAGGGCCTCGGTGTCGGCGAGGTGGGATATCTGATCACCGGCGTCAAGGACGTCCGGCAGTCCAAGGTCGGTGACACCGTGACGTCCGCGCGCAACGGGGCCACCGAGGCGCTGACCGGCTATCGCGAACCGAAGCCGATGGTCTACTCGGGTCTCTACCCGGTCGACGGTTCGGACTACCCGAACCTGCGGGACGCGCTGGAACGGCTTCAGCTCAACGATGCGGCGCTGGTGTGGGAGCCGGAGACCTCGGTGGCCCTTGGCTTCGGCTTCCGCTGCGGCTTCCTCGGTCTGCTGCACATGGAGATCACCCGCGAGCGTCTCGAGCGCGAGTTCGACCTCGACCTCATCTCGACGTCGCCGAACGTGGTGTACCGGGTGGAGGTGGAAGGAGGGTCCGATTCTTCCGACTTGATCGTGACGAACCCGTCGGACTGGCCTGACGGCAAGGTCCGCGCCGTGTTCGAACCCGTGGTGAAGACGACGGTGATCGCCCCCAGCGAATTCATCGGCACGATCATGGAGCTGTGTCAGTCCCGCCGCGGCGAGCTTGGTGGCATGGACTACCTCTCGCCAGAACGCGTCGAGTTGCGGTACACGATGCCGCTCGGCGAGATCATCTTCGACTTCTTCGACTCACTGAAGTCGCGCACCCGCGGATACGCGAGCCTCGACTACGAGGAGGCAGGCGAGCAGGAGGCCGACCTGGTGAAGGTCGACATCCTGCTTCAGGGCGAGCCGGTGGACGCGTTCAGCGCCATCGTGCACAAGGACTCCGCAGCGGCGTACGGCAACAAGATGACCACCAAGCTCAAGGAGCTCATCCCACGCCAGCAGTTCGAGGTACCGATCCAGGCCGCGATCGGCTCGAGAATCATTGCCCGCGAGAACATTCGGGCCATCCGCAAGGACGTGCTGAGCAAGTGCTACGGCGGTGACATCACCCGCAAGCGCAAGCTTCTGGAGAAGCAGAAGGAAGGCAAGAAGCGGATGAAGACCATCGGGCGGGTGGAAGTGCCGCAGGAGGCCTTCGTCGCGGCGCTGTCCGCCGACGCCGCCAGCGACAAGCCGAAGAAGTAACGCATGCGCGACGGGCGCACGGTGGCCGAAAGGACGCAATGCGACCCTCGGTCGGTCACAATGACTCGATGAGACCGGGCCTGGTGACGCGCCGCCCTACGCCCATCGCCGCAGTGACTCGCGCATCCGTGGCGTGTGTCGCCGTCGCCATGGCGGTGTTGTCATCGGGGTGCACCACCGTTGTTTCCGGCAACGCAGTGCGCGACAAGGATGCGGCCCCACTGAACGTCGCGCCGTTGAAGGAATCGCAACTCGACGACGTGATGCTCAGCATCCGCGAGATCAACTCCATCCTCGGCACCTCCGGCATCGAGGTCGTCGACGAGACCGACCAGATGTCCGACAACTCGCACGCCGTGTCCGACCCCGACTGTCTCGGCGTGATCTTCGGTGCCGAGGAGAAGGTCTACGACAACAGCGACTGGACGGCCGTCCGCGACCAGGTCTCCCGCGAGCCGGGAGACAACAAGGATCACTGGGTGCAGCAGACCGCAGTGCTCTATCCCGCCGCGGGCGACGCCAGGAAGTTCTTCGAGAACTCCAAATCCGACTGGGAGCAATGCGGCGGCTTCTCCGTGGCCGTCGACGACTCGGAGTCCAGTTACATCTGGGAGGTCGACGACGTCGGCGCCAAGGGCGATCTGCTGACCCAGGTGACCACGCAGGAGGACTCCGGCGGCTGGGAGTGCCAGCACGCGCTGTCGCAGGTGTCCAACGTGACGGTCGAGACGTGGGCATGCGCGTTCGGCATCAAGGACCAGGCGGCCGAGATGGCCCCGGAAATGATCAAGAACGCGGCCAAGAAGTAGCGATCTGACGGTCAGGCGACCTCGAGCACTCCGGGACCCGGAATGGGTTGGACGTCGCGGGCGCCAAGTCCGACGTGGCCGCCGTCGCACGTGAGCTGCACGGACACCGGTTCGCCGCAGTCCCGGTGCAGGAGTCGTACCGCGGGCCCGGCATCGTCTGCGACCCAACGGTCACCCCATTGCATCAGTGCCGCCACGACGGGGAAGAGCTCGCGACCCTTGGCGGTCAGGCGGTACTCGTATCGGCCGCGACCACGATCGTCCTGGTACTCCACGCGCTCGAGCAACCCATGTGCCACAAGCGTTTTCAACCGCGCGGCGAGCAGATTCCGTGCACACCCCAGCGCCGCGTGGAAGTCGTCGAAGCGACGCAAGCCGTAAAAGGCCTCACGAAGGACGAGCAAGGTCCACTTCTCGCCGACCACGCCCAGAGTGCGCGCGATCGAGCAGTTGGCCGCGCTGTAGCGGAACCGATCTGTCTGCATGTCTATAGATGATAGCTGGGTTGACTTTGTAAACCCACCCGATCTAGGTTTATAAAATAAACCCAACCTGAACCGTGGAGGTATGACTCATGCCCATGCTCGATGCCTATATTCCCGCCGGCGCGCTCTCGCACGATGCCGAACAGGCGCTGATGTCCGAACTGACCGACCTGCTGTTGCATCACGAGGGCGCCGATCCGACCGATCCGCGCGCCAGGGCCATCGCCTGGGTGTTCCTGCACCGCCCCGCCGAGGTCTACGTCGCTGGAAGGCCTGCGGCCGAACCCCGCTACCGGATCGTCGCGTCGGTGCCGGAGGGACAGTTCGACGATGAGCGCCGCGCTGCCATCGTGCGCGAGGTGACTGATGCGGTGCTGCGCGCCGAAGGGGCGGCACATCCCAACGATCCCAGCCGAGTCTGGGTCTTCACCAACGAGATTCCCGACGGCACCTGGGGCGGCGCCGGCCGCATCAACACCTTGGCCGACATCGTCGGCTACGTCGTTGACGACCCAGAGGCGGGCCGCGCCTACGCCGAGCGCCGGCTGTCCGGGCGCAGGGCTCCGGCTAGCGCGCTGACCCGCGTCCGATTGGGATCACTCTGAGGACAACGGTGTTTGCCGATGCTACCGACCGGGAACCGTGAACGGCATGCGCGTCGAAATCATCGAGACCTCGAGCCTGGGCGACCGTAGCTACGTGGTCAGCGACGGCGAGGTTGCCGTGGTGATCGACGCGCAACGCGACATCGACCGAGTACTCGACCTTCTCCGCGACCGGGGCGTTCGGATCACCCACGTGCTGGAGACCCACCTGCACAACGATTACGTGACGGGTGGACTCGAGCTGGCCCGCGCGGTCGACGCCGAGTACGTGGTGCCCGCATGGGACGATCTCGGCTACCGGGCACGCCGGGTGAGCGATGGTGACATCGTCGACGCCGGTGCGTTCCAGTTGCGGGTCCTCCACACGCCTGGACATACCGTTGAGCACGCCAGCTACGTCCTGCTCGGCGGATCCGGCTCCACCGCAGGGGTTTTCACCGGTGGATCGATGCTCTATGACAGCACCGGTCGAACCGATCTGCTGGGCGATGACAGCACGCGTGCGCTGACCACCGCGCAGTACCACTCGGTGCGGCGCATCGCCGACGAGGTGCCCGACCACACCCCGGTGTATCCCACCCATGGATTCGGCAGTTTCTGTTCGGCGAGCGCCGTGGGCCGCGACGAGTCGACCATCGGCGAACAGCGGAAGAACAACCCGGCCTTGACACAGCCCGAGCAGGCTTTCGTCGACGAACTGCTGGCCGACCTGGCGGAGTATCCCGCGTACTACGCGCACATGGGTGTGCTCAACCGAGATGGCCCCGTGCCGATCGACCTGACGACGCCCGCGCCCGTCGATCCCGCAGAACTGCGCCGCCGCATCGAGGCGGGAGACTGGGTGATCGACCTGCGCAGCCGTACCGCCTTCGCCGCCGGGCACGTGGGTGGCACCTACGGCTTCGAGCTGGCGGACTCCTTCGTGACCTACGTCGGCTGGCTCTACGCGTGGGGCGCACCACTGACGCTGATCGGCGACGATGAAGACCAGATCGCCTCGGCGCAGCGCGAACTCGCGCGGATCGGCATCGACGGCGTCAACGGTGCCGCGACCGGTGACGTTCAGCTGCTGGCTGGTGAGTCCGCATTGCGCAGCTATCGGGTCGCGGACTTCGCCGCGCTGGCGGTCGAGCCGAACCGGTCCGACCTGACGGTTCTCGACGTGCGTCGAAACGACGAGTTCGGCGAGAGCCACGTCGTCGGCGCGGTCAACGTTCCGGTGCACGAGCTGGCTGACCGGATCGACGAACTGCCGGACGGGCCGCTCTGGGTGCACTGCGCCAGCGGTTATCGCGCGTCGGTGGCTGCGTCCATCCTCGACAAGCACCAGCGCAGCGTCGTTCTGATCGACGACGACTTCAGCAAGGCCGAAAGCAATGGCCTGACAACCTGATCTCCCCAGGCTGGTGCCTGGCCGTGATTGCAACCACGATGATCTGAATCGCCGACGGGCGCCGCTGCACTCCGTCGGGACACCGGGATTGCCGTCGCCACTAGGGGTTACGCCGGTTGGACCGTTTCATCACATCGACTAGGGGCCTCGGTGACCAGCGTTGCCGAATCGTGGTGCCCGCCGTGACGCCCTAACGTTGCGTGGCAGGGGGTTTCAACGATGGACGAGTTTCGAGGCATCACGCACATGATCGACTCTTCGTTGCAGCCCGCCGGCCAGATCTGGCCGTGGCTCGTTGCCGTGCTCGGCGTGCTGATCGTCGTGGCGGGAGCGGTGCTGTTCACGCCGTGACGCCCTGATCTGGTTCGGACAAGGAAGCTCATGCCCAAACCCGCCGACGACCGGCCGCTCTACTTCTCCGCGTTCGTGATGAACACGCCGTCGCACGTGATCCACGGGCTGTGGCGGGACCCGGAAGCGGCCAACCACGAGATCAACTCGCTGAGCCATTGGGTGGAGCTCGCCCGTTACCTCGACGGCTCGGGCTACGACCTGATGTTCTTCGCCGACGTCACCGGACTTCGCTCACCGTGGAATGGGTCATACCAGCTGGTCGCCGAGCAGGGCATGCAGATCCCGACCAACGACCCGTCGGTCCTGATCTCGGCACTGGCCACCGCCACGAGGAATCTCGGACTGGTGTACACCAGCTCCATCGCTCAGGCCCTGCCGTTCGACTTCGCGCGCCGCATCTCCACACTCGACCACTACACAGACGGACGGGTCGGCTGGAACATCGTCACCAGCTTCTCCGACAACACCTACCGAAACTTCGGCCACGACAAGCTCATCGAACACGACCTGCGCTACGAGATCGCCGAAGAGTACGTCGACGTGGCCTACAAGTTGTGGGAGGGATCCTGGGACGAGGATGCCCTGCGCGCCGACAAGCAGGCCGGGGTGCACGCCGATCCGTCGAAGATCCACAAGATCAACCACGTAGGGCCGCACTATTCTGTGGAGGGACCGCACTTCGTCACACCGTCGCCTCAACGCACGCCCGTGCTGTTCCAGGCGGGCGCGTCGCCTGTGGGGCAGCGCTTCGCGGCCCGCAATGCCGAGGGCGTGTTCATCTCCAGCCCCGACCCGGAGTCTGCCCGAGGCCTGATCGACGAAACACGTGAGCTCGCAGCCGGTTACGGGCGCGATCCGTTTGACGTGAAATTCTTCCAGGGACTGTCGTTGATCGTCGGCCGCACCTCTGAGGAGGCCAAGGATAAGGAAGCCAGGATGGAGAAGCTGGTTTCCCTGGAGGGGGTGCTGTGCCACATCCTCGGCGATGCAGGTATCGACGCAGGGGCGCTGCCACTGGACACGCCCCTTGCGGACCTCGGTGCGTTCCGCGGCGTGCAAGGCTGGGTCCGGTGGGCGGGGGAGGCCGCGGGCACGTCCGAACCGACGATCGCCGACCTTGGCCGGGCGTTCGAGCGCAGCAGCCGCATCGTAGGGTCACCGGAGGAAGTGGCTGACAAGCTCGAGGAGTGGCGCGATGCCGGCATCGACGGCGTCAACGTGTTCCACGCCGTGCGGCCGGACACGTTCAAGGACATCGCCGAACTACTGTTCCCGGAACTACGGCGGCGAGGCCTCCTGAGTGACGACAAGTCAGGAACGTTGCGGCACAAGCTGTCCGGAGGGGCGGCCGATCGACTGCCGTCGACACACCCCGCCGCGAAGTACCGCGGGGCGTTCTCCGGCAACTCGCTGGCCGACCGGATCTCCGAGCCGCTGACGTTGCCCGCCAGGGTCTGACTCAGCTCAGGGCCGAGCCGTCCTGCCGAACGATCTCCTCCACCTCGCTACGCAGACGCGCGAGTTCGGCTCGCTGTTCGTCGGAGTAGTCGCGCGCCGAATCGTCCAGCACGCACACCGTTCCGACCACCGTGCCCTCGGCGTCGTGCACCGCCAGGCCCAGATAGTTGTGCAGCCCGAACTCGGTCTCGTCCTCATTTCCCGAGAACGTCGCGTCGTCGCGGGAGTCGCGGACGAACAGATCGGAATCCGCGTTCACGACGTTCTCGCAATACAGCGGCACCCGGGAATCGTCGTCACCGGCCTTCTTCCCCGCGGCGCCAACCGTGTAGTGCTTGGTCGCCTCGCCCGCGGTGGCCGCTACGACCATCGAATCGGGCTCCGAACGCATGACGAGAACGGACTTCACGCCGAGCTGGTCGGCGACCTGCTCGAGCCGGGACGCCAACGGGGCCAGTGCGGAGGTGGTGTCGGTGCGGTGGGGTTGCGGTGTGGTCATGGCTCAGAAGTATCCGCTGCCGGGAAGCCGCGTGCCTCGGAGGTGGTAGGCGCCGATCGCCTGCGCCTTGTAGGACGTGGGGTTGTGCGAGGCCAACGTGCGGATGTTTCGCCAGTGCCGATCGAGCAGGTGTGCCTGCCGCACCACGGACGCGCCGCCGACGTCGAAGATCTGTGACGCCGCCTTCTGTGCAAGCGCGTCGACGACGACCTTGGCCGACGCCGCCTGCAGGGATGCCTCGTGTGCCAGATCGAGGTTCGGGTCGGTGCCGTCCACGTCGGCCTCGTACGCAATCGCGAGTGCGTCGGCCGCGGCCAGCACGGTCGCCTCGGCTGCGTATGCGGCACTGGCGATCTCGCCGATCTCGCGCTGCAGCAGCGGATCGTCGGGCGGTGACGGGTTCGGCGCCCACGTGAAGCTGCGCGCCCGCTGGTGGACGTGTGCCACCGCGTCCGCTCGGAGCGCGTGCTGGACACCGGCTTCCAGTGCGGTGACGTAGAGCTGGAAGAACGCCCCCGACAGATACAGCGAGGGTTCGGTTCCGGTCTCGGGCGGTGCGAATTCCAGTGTCTCGTCCGCAGCTACCGACACGTCTTCGAAGATCGCCGTGCCGGTACCGGTGGCACGTTGACCCATGCCGTCCCAGTCGTCGAGCACGGTGACACCGTCCCGGTCGGTGGGGACGAGAGCGATCACCGTCGCGCCGTCCGGGTTGCTCGCGAGCACCTCGGCGTAGTCGGCGTACAGCGTGCCGGTGGTGAAGAACTTCTTGCCGTTCAGCCGGAAGCCGTCACCGTCGGGAGTGAGCTTGGTCTGCCAGGTGAACGCACCGGCTGGGGTCGAACCGAGCTCGGTCGACGCGTTGCCGACGATCGCGCCGCGCAGCGCAAGATCGATCACGCGATTGCGCTCGGCGTCGTCGAGGCGCAAGCGCTCCTCGACGTGGGAGAAGTGGCCGCGCAGGATGTGCGCCACGTTGACGTCGACGGCGGCCAGCGCGATCACGACGGCGAACAGCTCACGCAGGGTCGCGCCACCACCGCCGTCGGCCAGCGGCACGCGCAGGGCACCGAGTCCCGCTTGACGGGCGAGATCGACTGCGGCGAAGGGACGCTCGCCCGTGCGCTCGCGTTCGAGTGCGCCTTCGCCGATGTCGGCGATGAGCTGGGCCAGCCGGTCCGAGCCGTAGGTCAGCGGTTCGGTGTGTGACTCCGTCACCGTCATCGGGTTACCTCCTCTGTGACACGGCGGTAGCGCGCCGCGCGGTGGGTTTCTGGTAGACGCGGGCCCTGCCCAAACAGCTTGTGGCGCAGGGTGCCTTCGTCGTAGGACGTCTTGTACGCGCCACGCCGTTGCAATTCGGGCACGACGAGGTCTATGAAGTCGGCGAACGAGCCGGGGGTGATCACGTTGGTGAGGTTGAAGCCGTCGACGTCGGTGTCCTCGACCCACGACTGCAGGTCGTCGGCCACCTGTGTCGGCGACCCGACGGTGAAACCGCCTTCCGCGTCGATCGCGTGCGCATCGACGAAGTCGCGTAGCGTCCACTGGCCCTGGCCGAACATCGCAACCGACGACTTCAGGTACTCGTTGTCGGTGACCGCGACCGGGTCGTCGAGGCTGAAGCGCGATAGGTCGGTGCCCAGCCATCCCGACCACAACGCGAGCGCACCCTCCGGGTCGGTGTATTGGCGGAACTCGTCGTAGCGGGCCTTCGCCGCGGCCTCGGTGGCGCCCGTGACCACGACGTGGCCGTTGACGATCTTGACGTCGTACGGATCCCGCCCCGCGGCCGCCGCACGTCCGCGGATGTCGGCTACGGCGTCGCGCAGGATCTCCTTGGTCGGCGCGCCGATGAAGATGACCTCGGCGTTCTCCGCACCAAACTGCTTGCCCCGGTTGGACGCACCAGCCTGGTACAGCACCGGTGTGCGCTGCAAGGACGGCTCGCACAGGTGGATGCCAGGGACGCGGAAGTGCTGCCCGTCGTGCTCGATGGGGTGCACCTTGTCTGGGTCGGCGTAGTGCGCACGGCCCGGATCGGTGCCGACGGCGTCGTCCTCCCAGGAGCCCTCCCACAGCTTGTACAACACCTCGGTGTACTCGTCGGCGATGTCGTAGCGGTCGGCGTGCGGTGTGATCGTGTTGTGGCCGTGGTTGCGGGCAGCGCTCTCGAGGTAGCCGGTGACGACGTTCCAGCCGACGCGGCCCTTGGTGAGGTGGTCGAGGGTGGACATCCGCCGCGCAAACGAATACGGATGCTCGAACGACGTCGACGCCGTGATCCCGAACCCGAGGTGCTTGGTGACGGCTGCCATCGCGGGCACGACCAGCAGCGGATCGTTCACCGGCACTTGGGCACCCGACCGCAGGGCGGCCTCCGGTCCACCGCCGTAGACGTCGTAGATCCCGAGCACGTCGGCGATGAAGAGCCCGTCGAACAGCCCGCGCTCGAGCAGCTTGGCCAGGTCGAGCCAGTACTCGAGATCCTTGTAGCGCGCGGCCTGCGACTCCGGGTGCCGCCATGTGCCCGCCACGATGTGCGTAACGCAGTTCATGTCAAAGGCATTGAGGACGATCTGGCGGGTCACGCGGAGCCTCCGGAGACGGATTCGGGCTCGGCGAGCGGCAGGCTCGCGAGCAACTGGCGGGTGTAGGGATCTTGTGGGTTCTCGAATATCTCTGCGGCGGTGCCGGATTCGACGATCCTGCCTTCGCGCATCACCAGCACTCGATCGGCGACGTGATGGATGACGCCGAGGTCGTGTGAGATGAACAGGAAGGACAGACCGAGCCGCTCCTGCAGATCGGCGAGCAGGTCGAGCACCTGCGCCTGGATGGTCACGTCGAGCGCGGACACCGGTTCGTCGCACACGATCAGGGACGGCTCCGGCGCGAGCGCCCTGGCGATCGCCACGCGCTGGCGCTGCCCTCCCGAGAGCAGCAGCGGCCGCCGGTCGAGATGTTCCTCGGTGAGCCCGACGTCGACGAGCAACCGAGCAGCTCGCTGCCGTCTGGCCGCGCTCTCGGGGTACAGCTCGGCGGGCACGGCGTCCTCGACGATCCGGCGCACCGTCCAGCGCGGGTCGAACGAGCCCAGCGGGTCCTGGTAGATCACCGAGACCTGTCTGCGGCGCGGACGGCGCTGCGCCTCCGTCGCCTCGGACCAGGGAGCACCGCTCAGCCGCACGGTGCCTTCGTCGGGTACCAACAGGGCCAGCGCCAGTTGGGCGGTAGTGGTCTTTCCCGAGCCGGATTCGCCGACGATGCCAAGGGTTTCGCCGACGCCGATGTGGAACGAGACGTCCGCGACCGCAGTGCGTTCGACACCGTCGGGTCCACGGAAGCGCTTCACCAAGTTCTCGGCCTCCAACAGCACGCCGTCCGACGCCGGTCTGACCGGAACCGGGTCCGTCGGCGTTGACGTCGGGGCGGAGAGCCGGGTGCCCTTGCGGTGCGCCGCGGGAATCGCATCCAACAGGGCCCGCGTGTAGGGATGGCTCGGCGCGGTCAGCACGTCGGCGACCGGGCCCTGCTCCACCAGTAGGCCGTGGCGCATCACGGCGACCCGGTCGGCGAGCCTGCTCACGACGGAAAGGTCGTGGCTGATCAGGATCAAGCCGGTGCCACGATCCTTCATCGCGGCAAGCAGGTCGAGGACCTGCGCCTGGATGGTGACGTCGAGGGCCGTGGTGGGCTCGTCGGCGATCAGCAGCGGCGGATCCAGTGCGATCGCGGACGCGATCAGTGCGCGCTGGCGCTGGCCGCCGGAGAGTTCGTGGGGGAGTTGGCGTGCGCGCAGTTCCGGCTCGGGAACGCCGACGGTGGTGAGCAGTTCGAGCACTCGTTCGCGCCGTTGGGCCCGGCTGCCGTACCGGTGCAGCCGCAGGGTTTCGCCGATCTCGCGGCCGACGGTGCGCAGCGGATCAAGGGACACCAGCGCGTCCTGGAGGACGAAGCCGACCTCGCGGCCGCGTACCTTCCGCCAGTCTCGATCCCGGTTGCCAAGCACCGATTTGCCGTGCAGATCAAGGGTGGTCGCGTCGACGTGCGCGCCGGCACCGGCCAGGCCGAGCAGGGTGCGGGCGGTGAC
>JAOPVF010000039.1 GCA_025963195.1 Mycobacterium sp.
CGAACGGACGGTGCGCCGCCATGGTCATGCACCCGTCATGTGCCTGAAAGCACCTGCACCACAGAGCCGTTCACGACGTCGGTCGCCGGGCGGAAGTCGTCTGGATAGCATTCGGGCGATTCTTCCATTGCCGACGAGCGGCTCAGCTCAGCTCCTGGATGCGCACCGTGTTGCCCGCCGGATCGCGGAAGGCGCAGTCGCGGGATCCCCATGGCTGGTCGGTGGGCTCGGACATGACCTCGGCGCCGCTGGCCTGCACCATCTCGAAGACACCATCGACGTCGGGGGTGGCAAGCATGATGCTGGCGTAAGTGCCCTTGGCCATCATCTCGGCGATGACGGCGCGCTCGTCGTCGGTGATGCCCGGGTCGGCGGCCGGGGGCGTCAACACGATGTTCATGTCGGGCCGACCGGCGGGACCGACGGTGATCCAGCGCATGTCTTGATATCCGACGTCCTTGCGGACCTCGAATCCCAGAGCGTCGCGATAGAACGCCAGGGACTCTTCCGGATCGGTGTGCGGGAGAAAGGTCGTGTTGATGCTGATGTCCATGTCGACCACGCTAACGGCGACTAGGACACCGACGCTTCTCGATTCCTGATCGGTCTGGTGACTTGTTTCGCCACGCATGGCGGTATGCCGGCCGTCTCGCCGGTTGCCTGGCTTCGGTACGTGCTCGGCGGCACGCCGACCAGCTCGGTGAAGCGGGTGCTGAAGGTGCCCAGCGACGAGCAGCCGACCGCGAAGCAGATCTCGGTGACGGACAGCTCGCCGAGGCGCAGCAGCGCCATCGCACGCTCGATGCGCCGCGTCATCAGATACGAGTACGGCGACTCGCCGTAGGCGAGCTTGAACTGGCGGGACAGGTGACCGGCCGACATGTTCACCCCGCGGGCGAGCGCCTCGACGTCCAGCGGCTGCGCATACTCCCGGTCCATCCGGTCGCGAACGCGGCGCAGTAGCGCAAGGTCGCGCAGGCGCTGCGGGTCGGGTCGGGTGGCCACCTGGGCGATGGTGCCACGTCGCGCCAGCGTTTCCTAGCACTGCCGGCTCCGCGAATCGCCCGAACGGGAGTGCCATCCCCGATACCGTTGATGGGTCGCGGAAGGGAGTACGTCATGGCGATCGATCTGACGCTCTATCTCGATGACCAGCCCGGCGAGCTGGCACGTATCGGGGACCTGCTCGGCGCCGCAGGCGCCAACATCGCGGGGCTCTGCGCGCTCACCAGCGGCGGCGGACAAGCCGAGGTTCACGTTCTCGTCGACGATCCGACGTCGGCGTTCGAGGCGCTTGAGCATGCCGGCGTCAAGATCATCGCCGAGCAGGAAGTGATCGTCCTCAAAGTCGCGGACCAGCCCGGCGCGCTCGGCGAAGTCGCCCGCAAACTCGGCGACGCCGGGATCAACCTGACGACTGCATACCTCGCGACCAACACCCGCCTGGTGCTCGCGGCGGACAACCTCGCCGAGGCGAAGTCCGCGCTCGGCTGACCCGAGTTCCGGATCGGCCAAGGGTTTGGCATGCTGCAAACATGACGCGTTGGTATCCGCTGGAGCCGTCCGATGCCAGTGTCCTCGTCTCTGCTCCGCACGTGTACCGATACCGGTCGCACTTCGCAGCGCCACCGGAGCGGGTGTGGGAGTCCCTGGCCTCCGATGAATCGCTGGCGGCGTGGGGCCCGTCCCTCAAGGCGGTGAACTGGCTGTCCGCCCGCCCCTTCGATGTCGACACCACCCGCGAGGTCGTGCTGGCCGGAGGTGCCCCCCGCATGCGCGAGCGCTTCTTCCGTTGGGAGGAGGGTCGCGGTTACTCCTTCGCCGTCTACGAGGCGAGCGTGCCCCTGTTCCGGCACTTCGTCGAGGATTACGGTGTCGCGGCCGAAGGCGACGGCACGCTGTTCACGTGGACCATCGCGATCGAGCCGAAACGCGCCTTCGCGTTGCCGTTCAAGGCGCTGAGCCCGGTGTTGAAGTTCGCCTTCGGCCGCACGGTCGCGGGCGGCAAGAAGTACTTCGACAAGCAGGTTTGAGCTCTTACGCAGTTCGTTTCCACGGCTCGCGAATCGACGCGACGACGCGGTCGGGCCGATCGCCTTGGCGAAGAAGTTCAGAGTGTTCTTGGGGCGGCGTATATCCGTAACCGTTGGGACCCTGGACATCCCGAGACTTGGTGGAACGCGCGCGGCGCACCTACGATGCCGCGCGACTCGACGGCCGCGCAGCTAATCCGTCGCCGCCAATGCGGCCAGCGTGTCGGCCGAGGTGTACTTCGGGTTCCAGCCGAGTTCGGTCCTGGCCTTGCCGATGTCCATCACGACCGAGGTGCGCCCGACGTGCAACCACTCCAACGGTGCCGGCACGAACGGCAACCGCGCGATCAACGCCGACACGGCCCTCGCCGCGACGTGCGGCACGCGGACCGGGCGTGCTCCCAACGCGGCAGCCATCTCCGACGCCGTGACCACTCCGTCGCCGGCGATGTTGTACGCGCCGGGTGGTGCCGTCAACGTCGTGGCGGCCAATGCGATCGCGGTCGCGACGTCGTCGTGGTGCACCAGTTGCATCGGGATCCCCGGGTCCGGGAACAGCATCTTGAAGACTGGCAGCGCCTGTCCGACCGCTTGGACCGGTCCCGGTAGTTGCTTCCACGGCATCGCATCGGCGAGCGCGGGTGCCTTCGGGCCGGCGACGATGCAGGGCCGCAACACGAACACCTCGAGCGACGTGCCGCGGGTGATCCCTTCGAGCGCGGCTTCGCACTCGGCCTTCTGCGCCGAGTAATAGTGCTCGGGTGAGCCGCGCGTCGGTACGTCCTCGGTGAGCGGAACCGGGTTGTCCGAGTGATATCCGTAGGCGGCGACCGACGAGGTGTACACCAACCGCTTGGGCCGATCGGCCGCCACCGTCGCCTGGAAGACGTTGCGGGTGCCCGCCAAGTTGATGCGGGCGCTCTCCTCCCGCGAACCCATGATGATGAAGGCGAGGTGGATGACGACGTCGGCGTCAGCCACGACGTCGTCGACTGCCGCGCGGTCCAGGATGTCGCCCTGCCGGTAGCTGGACTTGGTCCATCCGTGTGCGGCCGGGTCGAACGGTCGACGAGCCATGCCGATGATGCGCTCCACCGCTGGATCGTGTTCCAGCGCATCGACCGCGGAAAGCCCGATCTCGCCGGTCGGTCCGGTCACCGCGACTACGAGGCCCATCTCCCGGGTGTGCCCGACTTCCCGATGGGTGAAACGGGCGGCTTCGTCCGTCCGGGTTACCCTTCCTTTGTCTCCTTTGTCGGGGATCCGGTCCGCATCCAGACGGCGACGTAGAACGCCACCGCCATGGCGAGCGGAATCAAGCCGATCGTCCAGCTCAGCGGGAGCGGCGGTCCAGGCACCTCACGCCCCGGCTTACTGGCAATCGACATGGACGACCGGACGATCGGAATGGCCGCGCCGCGGACGGCGTCGTCGCCGCCGATGATGCTCAGAGCGGCCAGCCCATTCGGCTCCAGTGCCAGCGATCCACGTCATGTCTGTTCCTCGTCGTGCTCGGTGCCACGTTGCGGGAGCTCACTGAGTTCGGTTGGAATGGCGCCACTTTCGCGCCATTGCCGCCAGACCTCGAGCATCGGGAAGGTGCCCGAGGACAATTCGTCGACGAGGGACCGCGTCCACTCGGCCTCCGCCACGGTCATCGCGATCCGGTATTCATCCTCGATGAGGAAGAGCCGCGGTACTTCGGCACCGACTTCGGCCGCCGCGGCGCGCTGTGCATCGAACTGTTCGGACAGCCGGGCAAGTCGGCTGCGCAACAACGCGATCGCGTCGTCCGGCGTGAGCACGATCATGACGGACAATCCGCGACGAACCGCGTGTGTTCGGCTTCGGGCTCGGCGATGAGTTCGCGGGTCCATTCGACGAGCTCGCGGCGTCCGGCTTCGGTGATCCGGTAGACGGTGCGCTCCGGGCGGGCGCCCTGCCGAGTGACGTCGACCGGCTCCACGAAACCGTTCTTCTCGAGGTTCTGCACGACGGTGTAGAGCGAGCCCCACTTGATGCCCATGTCGCGGTCCTTGCCGCGGGCCCGCATGACCGATGCCACCTCGTACCGATGCATCGGGCGCTGGATGACGGGGCCAGCACGGCGAGCGCGAGCAGATTGGCGACCTTGCGCTTGGGAGCCACCGCAGACACCTCGCCTTCAATTACTCGTAGCCGAATATGCAGACGAGTATCGGGGTGCAGGAATTGGCGGCACCTGGTTGAGTCGATCTCACGTTTGGCCGCAGGGGGGCGTCTACAGGATGTGAATGTGCGACCGTTCGAAGACGTGGTGGCCGAGTACGGCCCGACGGTGCTGCGTGTCTGCCGCGCAGTGCTCGGGCCGGTCGATGCCGACGATGCCTGGTCGGAGACGTTTCTGTCCGCCATGCGGGCCTACCCGGGTCTCGACCCGTCGGCCAACGTCGAAGCGTGGCTGGTGACGATCGCCCATCGGCGCGCGATCGACGTCGGACGCACGATTTCGCGTGCACCGGTACCTGCGGAGACACTTCCGGAGCGGCACACCCAGCCCGGACACTCTGCGCACGACGACGACCCCGACCTCTGGGCCGCGCTCGCGTCACTGCCCGACAAACAGCGCAAGGCGGTGGCCTATCACCATCTCGCCGGGCTACCGCACGCCGAGATCGCCGAATTGCTGGGCAATTCCCCCGACGCCGCCCGCAGAGCTACCGCGGACGGCATCAAGTCGTTGAGAAGGATCTATCCAAAGGACGACCGATCATGAAACTCGAGAACCTCTTCGATGCGCTGGGCGGGGACGACCCCGACACCCTCGCGCGGTTGCACCGCCGTCTCGAACGCGATGCCGACCACGCGGATGTACTGGACGTCGCGTACCGAACTCTCGATACCCCGCTCGGCTCACTGCTGCTCGCAGCGACGCCCGTCGGCCTGGTGCGGGTGGCCTACGCCGCAGAAGGCCACGATGCGGTGCTCGCGTCATTGGCCGACAAGATCAGCCCCAGAATCCTGCGGGCACCCGCCCGACTGGACGCCGCGGCACACGAGATCGACGAATACTTCACCGGGAACCGGACCCATTTCGACCTTCCGCTGGACTTGTGTCTCACCGACGGCTTCCGCCGAGAGGTGATCGAACATCTCTCCGAAATCGGCTACGGACACCGCGAGAGCTACGCGGCCGTCGCGGCGGCGATCGGTCGCCCTCGCGCCGTACGCGCAGTCGGAACCGCCTGCGCTCGCAATCCCCTGCCGCTGGTCATCCCGTGCCACCGGGTGGTCCGCACCGACGGTTCGATCGGCCAATACGTCGGCGGCGTCGACGCCAAGCAGACCCTGCTGACCTTGGAGGCAGCATGACGACAACGATGAAAGTACCCGTAGCCGAACGCATCTCCAGCCAAGACTGGCCAACGCTTATCGAGGAGATCGATACCTTCGGCTGTGCGCAGACCGGCCCGATCCTGACCCCCGCCGAATGTGCGGAGTTCACCGCGATGTGGGATGACCGGCAGCGTTTCCGTTCGACGATCGACATGGCCAAGTACCGGTTCGGGGAGGGCACCTATCGCTACTTCGCCAACCCGGTGCCTGAATCGATCGCGACGATGCGCGCAGCGTTCTATCGCCTGCTCCTGCCGGTTGCGCGCGACTGGGCCGATCGGCTCGGCGACCCGGCGCCATGGCCGGACGAGTTCGGGGACTGGCTCGACGCCTGCCACGCGGCCGGACAGGTGAGACCGACCCCAATTCTGCTGCGCTACACCGCCGGCGACTGGAACGCGTTGCACCGCGACATCTACGGCGACCTCGTCTTCCCGCTGCAGGTCGTGTTCGGGCTCGACCGGCCAGGCGTCGATCACACCGGCGGGGAGTTCCTGCTCGTCGAGCAACGCGCTCGAGCGCAGTCGAAGGGTGCGGTGACCGTGCTCGAGCAGGGCCACGGACTGATCTTCACCACGCGCGACCGCCCGACCGCGACGAAGCGCGGATGGTCGAGATCCCCGGTGCGGCACGGGGTCAGCCGGGTCAGGTCCGGGCAACGCCACACCCTGGGCCTCGTCCTGCACGACGCGCAATGATGAAGGTGCAATCACCAAGGCGCGACGCGATGTTCACGCTGACCGGCGCGGACGGTGAACGATACGAGAGCCCGACACCGGGACGGTTCGGCGGGCACCGACGCGGAAAGCTGTACGGCCGACTCGACTGCCCCTGCGCGCTGAGGGCGATCGCCCGCGGCGGTTACGCGACGCACCGGGTGTTCTTCGCCGACCAGCAGACGGCCGTCACGGCCGGCTACCGGCCGTGTGCGGTGTGCCTGCCCGAGCAGTACGCCGTCTGGGTGTCGGACTTCACCTCACATTCCGGCGGTCGCCGTCGTCTACAGGGCAACAGTCTCAACGGAAGGAACGAACGAACATGACGACCACGACCATTGCCAGGACCGCACACGCGACCCGCCTCGGCAACCTGACCATCGAGGCGAGCGCCTTCGGCCTGACCCGCCTCGCCTTCGCCAAGGACACCACCGCACCGACGACGGATCTCGGCTTCGGCCGGGCCCACGCCTTCGAGGCCGGTCGGCAGATCGACCAGTACCTCGCCGGGGCCCGACGCAACTTCACCGTCCCGATCGACTGGTCCCGAATGAGCGCATTCGACGCCATCGTCCTGCAAACCCTGTGCTCCACAACGGGTTACGGCGATACGACCTGCTACGGCGAAATCGCGCAGCGCATGGGCCGCCCTTCATCCGATGCCCGCAAGATCGGTGGTGCGTTGGCGCGCAATCCAGTGCTGATCATCGTGCCCTGCCACCGCGTGGTCGCCGCCGACGGTGCCCTAACCGGCTACGCCGGCGGGCTCTCCGTCAAACGAGCGCTGCTGGATCTGGAATCCCCGGAACTTCGCCTCGCCCTGTAGGGAATCCAAGCCCACCTCATACCGTCTTGACGACTCCGCCATCAGCGAGAACGTCGATGCCCGTCAGATTGCCGGAACGGTCAGAGGTCAAGAAGGTGATCAGTGCGGCAGTTTCCTCGGGTTCGGTCAGCCGACCCGTGCTGATGCCCATCGAATTGGGGACCTGCGCTAGGAACTCGTCGAGGTCCAGTCCGGACTTCGCAGCGACTAGTCCGGCGTAGCCCTGCGGGTCGGTCCAGTTCTGCGAGAGGGTCGGGCCCGGCGAGACGGTCAGCGCGCGCAGCCCGGCTGCACCGAACTCCTCGGCCAGACCCTTCGTGAGGTTGGTCAGCGCAGCCTTGGCCGTGCCGTAATCGATCGGATGGAATGCGGCGCGGGCTCCGATCGAGGAGACGTTGATCACCACTCCCTTCCGACTGAGCAAGCCGGGAAGTAGCGAACGGGTGATCCGCACCATCGCAAAGAGATTCAGATCGTAGGTCTGTTGCCACGTCGCGTCATCGATGTCCAGGAATCCGTTGGCCGCCATCGCCGCAGTCTCAACCCCACCAAGGTTGTTGACCAGAATGTCGACATCGCCGGTCTGTGCGGCCAGGCGCGTTGCGCCTTCTGGGGTGGTCAAGTCGATCAGGACCGGCACAACGGCGTCGCCGAGTTCGACCCACGATGGCGACGGAGTCCGCGCGGCGGCGAACACGCGGACTCCTTCGGCCGCGAGTGCCTCCGTCGTGGCCAGTCCGATGCCCTTGCTTGCGCCGGTGACGACTGCCGTCTTTCCGTTGAGGCCCAGATCCATGGTGCGCGCCTTCTTTTCTTTACCCGTAGTTACAGTATTTGCGGATGTCGAAGCCGTCGACTTGGTTCGAGATCAGGCCGCGATGGCCCGCAGGGCGATATCGATCTGAGCGTCGACCGAACCGGAGGACGGCAGGACGCGTGCCAACACTTGGACTCCGTTGAGCAGTGTCAACAGGTAGGTGGCCATCTCGTCGGCGTCCCGCGTCGGGTCGACGGAGCCGTCTGCCTGGCCCTGGCGCAGAGTCATCCGGAACGCGTCGCGTTGCCGCTGAAACGTGCTGCGGACCAGGTTGGCGACGGCCTCGTCGTCCTCCGCCAGCTCGGTCGCGGCATTGGTCATCAAACACCCGCGGCGTCCGCTGGTCGCGCCCACGGAACCGGCCACCACGCGCATGGCGTTGCGCAGTCGGTCAACGGCGGAACCCGTTCCGTCGAGCGCAGCGATCACCCGTTGCGACTCGCGATCGCGATATCGGATCAGTGCACGCTCGTAGAGTTCGTGCTTGCTGCCGAAGGCGTTGTACAGACTGCCCCGGCCAATGCCCAGCGCGTCCACCAGCAGCTGCGGGGTGGTACCCGCGTAGCCGTCGGACCAAAACTGCTGCATCGCGCGCTCGACCGCCGTGTCCGGGTCGAACTCCTTGTGACGAGGCACGACGACGAGCCTAATCCATACTGGAACTTGAGATCAAGAATTGCTAGGGGACTTGCACGCACCCCGCGCCGGGAACGCAACCGCCGCCACCGCCAGGACCACCGCCACCGGTCGGCCCGCCGGGAACGCTTCCGCCGCCGCCACCGGGACCGCCACTTCCGGTGGGTCCGCCGGGAACCTCGCCGCCACCACCGCCAGCACCACCGCTGCCGGTCGGGCCGCCCGGGACGGTGCCGGTGCCGCCGGGCGTGGTGATCGGTGCGGTCGTCGTCGGCGCGACGGTGGATGAGGTGCTCGTCTCCGAAGAACTGCTGCTCGACG
Source organism: Mycobacterium sp. (assembly GCA_025963195.1). Lineage (GTDB taxonomy): Bacteria > Actinomycetota > Actinomycetes > Mycobacteriales > Mycobacteriaceae > Mycobacterium. The sequence goes on from JAOPVF010000039.1 coordinate 8,725, forward strand.
GGCTGTCGGAGTTGCTGCCCCCACACCCCACCGCGAAGGACAGAAGGGCCGAACCCCCAAGTATCGCGGCGGCCGTCTTGACTTGGTATGGCATGGATTCTCGCTCTCGTCTCGGATCCTGCGAACTCATCCAGTTCTCTCGCTCAGTACCCGGCGCCCGACCAGCCAAACCGACCGCGACGCCAACGGGGCAGGGAAGTCGACCTTCGTCGCACTCACCCTTGCGCCGCTGCTCCCGCGCAGCGTGTTCGTCAACGCCGACGAGATCGCCAAGCAACGCTGGCCCGACGATCCCCTCACACAGGCCTACGACGCGGCGCGTGTCGCCTCCGAAACTCGTTGCCGGCTCATCGAATTGGGCCGGTCGTTCATCGCCGAGATGACCTTCTCCCATCCGTCCAAGTTGGATCACGTCCACGCGGCACGTGCCGCCGACTGTGGGAGCTAGTCGCCGCGGCCGACGCATCCACCTTCGTCGAATTAAGCTCTTGGGCATGCCCAGTGTGTTGACGGTCAATCTCGCTCGGCTGCGGCCAAACCCGGACAAGCAAACGGTGCTCACCGGCATCGACAAACAGCCGACGGACGGTGTCGTCGCCGTACGCCCGCCAGGATCCAAACGCGTCAGACTTGGAAGCGGGCTGACCGCAGATGCGATCGGCAACAAGAAACTGCACGGTGGAGACGATCAAGCCGTGTACGCGTATGCGCGCGAAGACCTCGACGACTGGCAGACCGCGTTCGGGCGCACCCTGGACAACGGCAACTTCGGCGAGAACCTGACCACGTCGGGCATCGACGTGACGGGCGCGCGAATCGGCGAGCGTTGGCATGTCGGCTCGGACGGCCTGGTGCTCGAGGTCACCTCACCTCGTACACCGTGCCGAACCTTTGCCGCGTTTCTGGAGATCCCAGACCTGATCAAGACCTTCACCAAGGCGGCGATTCCCGGCGCCTACCTTCGGGTGATCAGCCCTGGCACCCTGCGTGCAGGCGATGAGATCGTCGTAACGGAACGCCCCGACCACGACGTCACGGTCGGCCTGGTCTTCCGCGCGATTTTGACCGAACGCGAGCTGCTACCGCAACTAATCGACGTCGACGCGCTGCCCGAGGACATCAAGGATCTCGCGCGCCGACGCAGCGCAAAGCCTGCCTGACAGCAAACCGGCACGACACTGCGGCCGAAACGCTGAACGGGGTTCGACGGGCCTACGCCTGTACGCTGAGCCTGCGTCGTAACAACCGCCATCGCCTGCCGCCGCACTGGGCTTGCCCGTCGACTACGGAGACCTCCTGAACGATCGCACATCGGCGACGAGTACCAAGTTCTTGAAATCGACGATCCCCGGACCAGCCGATCCGCAGACACCTCGTCGCCAAGGCGATCGGGCTGCCGTCATCCTCGACGATGATTTGCCGCAGAACACCGGCGTCGACGACGACCTACCGCAGGTACTCGCCGATACCGTCACCGACTTCCTCGGCAGGCCGAAGGCCCGCGGCTGGATCCACTTCTGCTCGGCGGTCGCCGCGATCGTGGCCGGAGTGGCACTGGTGTCCGCGGCGTTGCTCTTCTCGTCATCGGAAGCCGTGTTGGCCGCCTCGATCTACACCGCCACCATCGTGGCGATGTTCAGCTTCAGCGCTCTGTACCACCGCGTGCACTGGCACTCCGCGACCACGCTGAAGTGGATGAAGCGCATCGACCACTCGCTGATCTTCGTGTTCATCGCGGGCAGTTTCACCCCCTTCTGCATGTTGGCGATGCCGCCTCACACCGGCAACGAGGTTCTGCTCATGGTGTGGGGTGGGGCTGCCGCAGGCGTTGCACTCAAGATGTGGTGGCCGTCTGCACCGCGATGGGTTGGCGTACCCCTCTACCTGTTGCTCGGTTACACGGCCATCTGGTTCGCAAGCACACTGCTGGCCGGCGCGGGTCTGGCCGCCGTGATCCTGCTCGCCAGTGGAGGGGTGCTGTACAACATCGGTGCAGTTCTCTATGGCGTGCGCTGGCCCAACCCGTGGCCGCGGACGTTTGGCTATCACGAGTTCTTTCACGCGTTCACCGCCGCCGCAGCGATCTGCCACTACATCGCCATCTGGTTCGTCGTGGTTTGACACGGCGGGGTTTGATAGGCGTGGTTTGAGACGGCGGGGTTTGATAGGCGTGGTTTAACTCTGCGGGACCGGCAGCAGCCACGTCGAGTCGCTATGCTGGCGAATCCCGATGAGCGAGGAGCGCCCATGTCGACCGACGCCGGTGCCGCCGCCCCCACGCCTGCCACGATCCCCAAGTCCGCAGCCGGTCACATCCGGCTGACGTCGCACAGCGGCGGTTCTGGCTCGCTGCCGATTCATTGGGACGCACCGACGGCCGCCGAACGCGGACCGGTGATCGGCACGACCATCAAGCGCGCGCACCGCAACGTCATCGGCACGCACAGCGGTTCATACAGCGTCTATCGGGCCCTCGCGGTCGCGGCGGGTGCGCTGTCGCGTGAGCACAGGGCCGACCTCACCAATACCGCGCCGACCGACGTCATCGGCCCGTACCCGCAGTGGAGCGAGCCCGGCAAGATCACCAGCCTGGACCCCTGGGGTGCGATGGTGGCCGATGTCTTCAGCGCCGAGTTGGCCGCAGGCTTCGACATCCGGCCCACCATCGCGGTCACCAAGGCCCACGTCATCCTTCCCGAGGTGATCGAGGCCGTGCAGAAGGGCAGGCTGCAGCCCGACGGCCACGTGCTGCTGCCGAGCGGGGCGGCGTTGGTCACCAAGGCTGCGGTCGAACCGGTCTGGTACCTGCCCGGCGTGGCGCAGCGTTTCGGCTGCAGCGAGACCGATCTGCGGCGGGTGCTCTTCGAGGAGACCGGCGGCATGTACCCCGAGTTGGTCACGCGGGGGGACCTCGAGGTGTTCCTGCCCCCGATCGGCGGGCAGACCGTCTACATCTTCGGCGATTCCCGCCATCTCGCCGACCCGTCGGTGGAGCTGACGGCCCGCGTGCACGACGAGTGCAACGGCTCGGACGTCTTCGGTTCCGACATCTGCACCTGTCGTCCCTACCTGACTCATGCGATCGAGGAATGCATCCAGGGCACCCAGCGCGGCGGCGTCGGACTGGTCGCCTACTCGCGCAAGGAGGGTCGCGCGCTGGGCGAGGTGACGAAGTTCCTGGTTTACAACGCCCGCAAGCGGCAGGAGGGCGGCGACACCGCCGACCAGTACTTCGCCCGCACGGAATGCGTTGCGGGCGTGCAAGACATGCGGTTCCAGGAGCTCATGCCCGACGTCCTGCACTGGCTCGGCGTCCGCAAGATCCACCGGCTGGTCTCCATGAGCAACATGAAGTACGACGCCATCACTGGGTCGGGCATCGAGGTCGGCGAACGCGTCAACATCCCCGACGATCTCATCCCGCTCGACGCGCGGGTCGAGATCGACGCCAAGATGGCCGCCGGGTACTTCACTCCCGGTTTGATCCCGGACGCCGACGAGCTGAAGAAGGCCAAGGGCCGAGGTTTGGACGGATGAGTTCAGTTCGTATCGAACTCGACCCGGACACCGACCGCGCCGACGGAGCCGCCGCCGCGCTGCGCAGTGCCACCGCCATCCGCGAGCGGGCCCGCCACCTACTTGCACGGGCACGAGACGGTGAGTCGGCGTGGTTCGGTGTCGACGACGGTGCCCTCGCCGTGGCCGCCGCCGAGGTTGCCGACGTCACGCGCACGCGATACCCCGACCTGAACGTGCCGTTCCACAGCCGCTGGCGTCATTTCGAGGCAGGCGGAGTCGACCGAAGGGCGCAGCTGGGAGACCGGCTGGACGCCCGCGCGATGGTCGACCTGGCCGTGGTCAGCGTGTTGCTCGACGCAGGAGCCGGTCCGGATTGGGGATATGACGAGGCTGCCACCGGGCAGCGCTTCGCCCGCTCCGAGGGTCTCGGGGTGGCCAGCTGGCACGCCTTCACGAGCGGCCTGTTCTCCAGCGACACAACGGATCCCCTGCGCGCCGACGCCGCCGCCCTACGTAGCCTCGACGCCGGCCGGCTGGCCGGGGCGTTCCAGGTCGGGCAAAAGAATCCATTGGTGGGCCTCGACGGTCGCGTCGCCGTGCTGCACCGCCTCGGTGCGACGCTGACCGATGGGCCGGAGGTATTCGGAGTACAGGGCCGGCCAGGTGGAATGTTCGATGTGCTGGTCGCGGGCAACCGGACATCGGTTGGTGCACACGACATCCTGTCACTGCTGCTGACCTCGTTGTCAGGAATCTGGCCCGCGGACAACGCCATTGGCGACCAACCGCTTGGCGACTGCTGGCGACATTCCGCCGTGCCCGGTCCCGGCCTGACGCAGGGCTGGATGCCCTTCCACAAGCTCTCCCAGTGGCTGACCTACTCCCTGCTCGAGCCGCTTCAGTGGGGCGGCGTCCGCGTCGACGACCTCGACGCGTTGACCGGCCTCCCGGAGTACCGCAACGGCGGCCTGCTGCTCGACACCGGCGTGCTGCGGCTGCACGACCCCGCGTTGGCCGACCGTCGATGGGCGGCCGGTGACGAACTGGTCGTCGAATGGCGAGCCCTCACGGTGGCCTTGCTCGACGAGCTCGCCCCCCTGGTGCGATCCCGACTCGGCGTCGACGCGCAGCGGATGCCGCTGGCCTGCGTGTTGGAGGGCGGCACATGGGCCGCGGGGCGAGCACTGGCGCACCGGCTGCGCGACGGGCTGCCTCCGTTGACCATCGTCAGTGACGGCACGGTGTTCTAGCGATGGACGACGTCTACGTGATCGACCATCCCCTCGTGCAACACAAGCTCACGATGATGCGCCGAAAGGACGCCTCCACCAGAAGCTTCCGACAACTGTGCAACGAGATGGCCGCGCTGATGGCCTACGAGGTGCTGCGCGACATCCCCGTGCAGGAGATCGAGGTCGAGACACCGCTGGAGCGAACCACCGGCAGGGTCATCGACGGCAAGAAGCTGGTGTTCGCCTCCATCCTGCGCGCGGGCACGGGCATTCTCGACGGCCTGCTGACCGTGGTGCCTGCCGCCCGCGTCGGCCACATCGGTCTGTACCGCGACCCGAAGACGATGGTGGCCGTGGAGTACTACTTCAAGATGCCCGGCGACCTGGCCGAGCGCGACATCGTGGTGGTCGACCCGATGTTGGCCACCGGCAACTCCGCCGTCGCAGCCGTGGAGCGACTCAAGGAGTTCGACCCGAGATCGATCAAGTTCGTCTGTCTGTTGGCCTGCCCCGAAGGCGTTGCGGCGCTTCACGGTGCCCATCCGGACGTACCGATCTACACCGCGGCCGTCGACCGGGGGCTCGACGAGCACGGCTACATCGTGCCCGGTCTCGGCGATGCGGGCGACCGCATCTTCGGGACCAAGTAGCGCGGCTACTTCAGCGGCAGCCCGGTGATGGCCCTTGCCATGACCAGGCGCTGAATCTCGCTGGTGCCCTCGAAGATCGTGAAGATCTTGGCGTCGCGATGCATCCGCTCGACCGGGTAGTCCCGGGTGTAGCCGTTGCCACCGAGGATCTGGATGGCCTCGTCGGTGACGTAGACCGCGGTCTCGCTGGCCGCGAGTTTCGCCATCGAGCCCTCGGCGTTGGTGAACGGCTTGTCGTTGCGGGCCATCCAGCCCGCCCGCCACACCAGCAGCCGCGCCGCGTCGATCCTGGTCTTCATGTCGACGAGCTTGAACGCGATCGCCTGGAAGTCGCCGATCTTGCGCCCGAACTGCTCGCGCTCCTGGGCATAGTCCAGGGCGTACTCGTAGGCGGCACGCGCGACGCCGAGTGCCATCGCACCGACGGAGGGGCGAGTTCGCTCGAAGGTCTTCATCGCCGCCTGCCCCGCAGAACTCTTGCCTTCACGGGTACGGGCGAGGCGCTCGTCCAGCTTCTCCTTGCCGCCGATGACCAGCCGACCGGGGATCCGCACGTTGTCGAGCACCACCTCGGCGGTGTGCGACGCCCGGATGCCGTGCTTCTTGAACTTCTGCCCCTGGGTGAAACCCTTTGTGCCAGGCGGGATGATGAACGTGGCCTGACCGCGGGAACCCAGCTCGGCATCCACCGAGGCGACGACGATGTGCACGTTGGCGATACCGCCGTTGGTGGCCCAGGTCTTGGTCCCGTTGATCACCCACTCGTCGGTCGCCTCGTCGTAGCGGGCGCGGGTGATGATCGCCGACACATCCGATCCGGCGCCCGGTTCCGACGCACAGAACGAGGCGAGTTTCGGCTCGTCGATGGAGCCGAACATCTGCGGCAGCCACTCCCCCATTTGCTCGGGCGTTCCGGTGGCGGCCAGCGACGCGGCCGCCAGACCGGTACCCAAGATGGACAGGGCGATTCCGGCGTCACCCCAGAACATCTCCTCGAAGACCGTTAGCATGCCCAGCCCGCTCGGCTCGGCGACCTGAGTGGCGAACAACTCCATGGAGTACAGGCCGATCTTGGCCGCCTCCTGAATGATCGGCCACGGCGTCTCCTCGCGCTCGTCCCACTCCGCGGCCGCCGGCCGGACCACGTCCTTGGCGAACTCGTGTACCCAGTCCCGAACCTGGATGACGTCCTCGGACGGCTCGAGCGAAAACGACATGTCGCTGGGTCCTTTCAGGGCAGTTCGGGCTCGATCGCGGTCTCGGAGCTGACCGCGCGAGCCATCCACTCCCCGACTTCAGTGAACGAATGTACGCTGCAGTGTCGGCGGCTGCCACTCCGACGTCAGGTCAGCCTAGTCCTGTGGCCCGGTTTCGCAGGGCAGGCGATCGGCACTCCGTCAACCCGTGCCGCGGGAACCACTTTCGCGCAATAGCGAGTGGCGCGGCGACCCGCGCAGTCGTGATCTCGACTGGCGATCCTTACGGTCGACCGTAATGATATGGACCATGTCCACCCCCGCCCTGGTCCTGCTGAGCGCCGTCGTCCTGCTGGCCTGCGCATCCCTCGGCGGCAGCATCTACGAGAGCCTCGTTCTCGACCCGGTTTGGCCCGGTCGCCCCGCGATCGTTCAGCCCCAGCACGGCGGAGTCTCGCGCAGGCGATTCTGGGTTCCGGTGCACGGCACGTTCGAGGTGGCACTCGTCGCGGCGGTGATCGTCACCTGGGGGCAGCCGGACGTCCGCACGCCGATTCTGATCGCGCTCGCCAGTCACGCAGTGGTGCGGATCTGGTCGCTGATCGACCTCATCCCCAAGGTGGTGGCATTCCAGAAGGCGGACCCCGCCGTCATCGAGCGTGACGCCGCGGTCAGGTGGACCCGCCGCAGTCTGCTGCGCCTGCCCATCGACGTCGTCACGTGCGTGGCGGCGCTCGTCGCGCTGGTGGTGGCGGCATGAACGGAAACCGCTTGCGCACAGAGCTTCTCGCCCAGTTGCAGCGAGTGGGTCTCGAACACGGCGACGCGACGGTGCGCTTCCACTCCGCGTTGGCGGCCCAGGCGGGCCTGCACCCCACCGACTACAAGGCCGTCACCCTGCTGGACCGGCTCGGGCCGATGAGCGCAGGCGAACTCGGCGGCCACATCGGGCTCGCACCGGCGTCCGTGACCAACCTGATCGAACGCCTCGCCGCCAAGGGCTTGCTGCGCCGAGAGCCCGATCCGTTCGACCGCCGCCGGGCGCTGCTCCACGCCGACCTCACCGAACTCGTCGACCACGACGTGTTCGCGTCATGGCAACGGACGAGCATCCAGTCGTGGGAGCGTTACTCCGAGACCGAACTGGCCGTCATCCTGGACTTTCTGGCCGACACGGCGCAGCGGCTGCGAACGCGCACCGAGGCACTGACCATGAGCCGGGCGCGCGGCGCGACAGGCGACAATGGCGACCATGACTGACGTCCACCCGTTCCGCATCGCCGTTCCCGACGACGTCCTCGACGATCTGCGCCGCCGGCTGGCAGCCACCCGTTGGCCCGAGCCCGAGACAGTCACCGCCGACGACGGTCGGCTCGACTGGAGTCAGGGCATTCCGCTGGCGTACACCCGCGAGCTCGCGGCCTACTGGGCAGGTGAATACGACTGGCGGGTCCGCGAAACCGCGCTCAATCACCTCAACCAATTCACCACCGAGATCGACGGCTTGGACATCCACTTCATCCATCAGCGCTCACCGCACGCCGACGCGCTTCCCCTCGTCATCACCCACGGCTGGCCGGGATCGATCATCGAATTCGCCAAGGTCATCGGGCCGCTGACGGATCCCACCGCCCACGGCGGACGCGCCGAGGACGCCTTTCACGTCGTGTGCCCGTCGCTGCCCGGCTACGGCTTCTCCGGCAAGCCGACCGCGGCGGGCTGGAGCACCGGCAGGATCGCCAGGGCGTGGGAGACGCTGATGGTCCGCCTCGGCTATGACCGCTACGGCGCCCAGGGTGGGGATTGGGGCTCCGCTGTGACCACCGAGATCGGTCGCAACGTCGGCCACTGCGCAGGCATTCACCTCAACATGCCGATCGCCGGCCCGCCTGCAGGCGCCATGGAGAGCCCCACGGACGAGGAGAAGGAGGCGCTGGCGGCGACGGATTACCACCGGCGCTGGGGCACCGGCTATTCCAAGCAGCAGGCCACCCGACCGCAGACGGTCGGTTACGGCCTTGTGGACTCCCCCGTCGCGCAGCTGGCGTGGATCGTCGAGAAGTTCTGGGCATGGACCGACTGCGACGGCCATCCTGAGAACGCGCTCAGCCGCGACGAGATGCTCGACGACGTGACGATGTACTGGGTGACCGCGTCCGGCGCATCCTCGGCACGACTGTACTGGGAGAGCTTCGCAGCGTTCAGAACCATTGGCCGAGTAGAGCTTCCGACGGGGATCGCATCCTTCCCCAAGGAAATCAGCCGGCCGCCGAGAGCGTGGTGCGAGGAAGGCTACAACATCACGCACTGGACCAAGATGCCTCGCGGCGGGCACTTCGCCGCCTTCGAACAGCCGGAACTGTTCGTCGAGGACGTGCGGAAGTTCTTCGCGACGTTGCGTTGAACCCCTAGGTTCCTGCGGCCTCACCGCCGCCGAGGCGTGCGCGTAACACGAACGCCGACAACGCAAGAACGAGGACCACGGCACCGAGCACGCCGATTTCGACCACCGCGCGGGAGAATTCGGGGCCCTTCTGGAGAAGGGTCGCGGCCTCCACCGAGAGCACCACGATCTCCTTGATGCCTGCGAGAATGCCGACGATCAGGAACGGTTCGGCGACGATTTCGTGTGACCGCAGGCAGGCACGAACCGCATACAACAACTCCACGAAGATGAAGATCAGCAGGAGTCCGTCGAGCACCTCGAGCATCAGTGTCGACGCGGCGGTGTTGCGCAGTCGAAGCATCGTGTTGAACTGCGCCACCAGCAGCGCTATGGAGCCGCCCACCAACACGACGGCGATCGACCAGTAGATGGCGTCCTCGAGTCGGCTCAGAACCCGGTCGGCGAGGCGCTGCCGGTCTTCCTCGCTACTGTCCTCATCCCTCGTCTCGGCCACTGCTCGTCTCAGCGATCTGACCGGTTCAGCCACCAGATGCGGCTGGACAACAGCGTGGCGAACGCGCACCACAGCGGATACACGCCGAGAACCCCGGCCCCCGCTCCGCGCGTCCGAACCGCGCGCCGAGTGAGATCGGCACTGCTGACGGTCAACGTGGCCGCGGCAACGGCCGAGGCGCCGAGCCGGCGCCTGCTGAAGAACAGCCACGTCCAGCTGCCGTTGAGGATCAAATTCAACGCAAGCAGGATCGAGTACAGCTTGGCCTGGCTCTGCTCACCCCGATCATTGAGTTGGTCGACCGTGCCTGCCGAGACGACGGCGACGTCGGCGTAGAGCAGTGGCCACACGATCGGAAACGCTTGCCGGGGCGGCTGAAACCCAGGCTTGCGCAATTGCTCGTACCAGCCCGACTGCGCAGGGCGACTCGCAAGACCTCCCAGCGCGCCAGCAAGAAGCACCGCGCCGGACGTCTTGACCAGAGTGGTGGAAACCATGTGCGCTCCTTGCAGCGGCTGATCTCTTGGGCCAATCGGCCATACCCGGCTCACAAGTGGGCCAAACGACCGCGGCGTTAGCGTCACATCATGACCGACGCCCCCGAACTGCGCGTGGCCAACGCCGCCGATCTCCATCTCGTAGAGCCGCTGTGGATCGCCGTGCACCACAGGCACGCCGAGACCATGCCGGAGTTGGCGCCGTTCGTCGGCGACGACGAGAGCTGGGCGGTCCGCAAGGCGCTGTACGAGGAGCTGCTTGCGAAGCCGGACACCTTGCTGCTGCTGGCGTTCGACGGGTCCGCGGCGATCGGCTACGGCCTGGCCCACGTCATGGCCGTCGAGGACAGCTGGGTCCCCGACACCTGGCAGACGGGCCGCCGGATCGGCGAGGTGGAGTCGCTCAGCGTACTTCCCGAATATCGCGGCAGCGGGGTGGGTTCGGCGCTGCTCGACCGGCTCGAGGCACATCTTCGTGCCCGTGGTGCACGAGACCTGATCCTGGGCGTGTTACCCGGCAACGACGATGCGATCCGCCTGTACCAGCGGCGCGGCTACCGGCCGACCTGGCTCTACCTGTCGCGGTTCGAGGGCAGGGACTGACCGCTCATCGCCGCAGCCGGACGAACCGGTAGCCACCATAGATCACCAGTGCGACAAGGAAGTTCACGAAGTACGCGATGTCGGCACCGTGCCACGCAAGGGCGATCGGGCCCTGATAGATCGAGGTGTCCATGAACGGGATGGCCGCGGCGTAGGCCACCACGAACGCCACCAACGCCGCCACGGCGTCGGGCCTCGTCGTCTTCTCGACGTCGGGATCGACGGTGTCTCGTCCGCGGCTGCGGATCCGCCAGTCCACGGCGACCACCGCGACGAACGCCGGAATCCAATAGCTGACCACCAGCAGCACGTTCTGGAATCTCGCCGCGGTGTCGGCGCCGTGCAGCCAGAGGATCAGACCGAACGCCAGCACGGTCACCACCACCGACGACAGCGGCCTGCGCACCCGCACGCCGAGCGTCTGCAGGGCCAGCGACCCGCTGTAGTCGTTCATCACGCCCGAGCCGACCGACGCCAGGGCGATGACGAGCAAGGCCAGCCCGCCGAGGACGCCGCCCCCCATCACCGACCGCACGCCCTCCGCGGTCTGCTCGGACACCAGCTCGCCCGCGGCGATGCCGATGGCCTGAACGAAGACGTACGCCAGCACGATGCCGGCGAACGTGTAGCCAAACACCCGCGCGCGAGACGAGTTGGCGGGGAGGTAGCGGCTGAAGTCCGACGCGTAGCTGGCCCATGACACCGACAGGCTGAGCGCGATCGTCACCTCGAGTACGAAGGCGCCGGCCAGGTCGGCGCCGTGAGCCGTCGGCGGCGTCACCACGTCGTGTCCGCCGACCAGCTTGACAGCGAAGACCACGAACGTCAGGAAGAGGACGACGGTGAGCACGGCCTCCATCCGGTGGATGACCTCGTAGCCGAAGAAGCCGACCACGCCCTGTACCGCGAGGACGATCAGCACGGCCGACCAGAACGGGATGCCGAGCAGCACGGCCAGCGCCTCGCCACCGAACAACCCGACCAGCGCGTCCCACGCGATCGACGACAGCCATTGCAGTGCGGCGGGGAGCTTCACCGCCCCACCGAACGCCATTCGCGAGGCAGGCAGCTGCGCCGTTCCGGTGCGCGGGCCCCAGGTGGAGAGATAACCGACGAGCAGCGAACCGAGCACGGTGCCGATCACCATCGCGAGCATTCCCAGCCAGAAGCCCAGGCCCAACGTGATCGCCAGAGCACCGGTGAAGACACCGGTCATGTTGACCTGCGGGGCGAACCAGACGCTGAACAACCGTCGCGACGAGCCGTAGCGCTGGGTCTCGCGGACGGGAGCGATGCCGTGCGTCTCGACAGAGAAGTCACCCGCCCCGCTGGGCGTCCGGCCACTGAACGGTGGCGCGTTGAGCGCGCTTGGCGGAGGGGACGACGTAGCGGCCTTGTTCATGTGATCATTCGATCACGACGGCCGCCGCCGGTGTCGTCCACGGCTCCGACGCGCTACGCGCGACGGCGTCTCGGCGCGGAATCTGCGCATTAGCGACGCCCTGAGCGAGGGATTCCACCGTTGAGATGTAAATTCGTTGCGGAATCGCTTGCGAAGGTGCGGCCGATCGGCCATGGTTTACCCACAGCCGCATCGCTGCACGATCGAACTGTCCAGCTCCAACAGCAGCATTTCTCGTCCCAGGCGGACGAAGGAGGTTTCGCCCTGACCGGCACACACACCCCCGCCACCGACCAGACGACCGATGGCGGGGCTACCCGCGACACGGGCCGCCCCGTCGTCGAGATCGACCACGTCACGAAGCGGTTCGAGGACTACGTCGCCGTAGCCGACGCGGACTTCTCCATCGCGTCGGGTGAGTTCTTCTCGATGCTTGGGCCGTCGGGCTGCGGCAAGACCACGACGCTGAGAATGATCGCCGGTTTCGAGACGCCCACCGAGGGCGCCATTCGCCTCGAAGGCGTGGACGTGTCTCGGGTCGCGCCGCACAAGCGCAACGTCAACACGGTGTTCCAGCACTACGCACTTTTCCCGCACATGTCGGTGTGGGACAACGTCGCGTACGGGCCACGCAGCATGAAGATAGACAGAGCCCGCGGAAAAGGTGAGGTGCGCCGTCGCGTCGACGAGATCCTCGACATCGTCCGTCTCGCCGACTTCGCCAAGCGCAAGCCATCCCAGCTGTCCGGCGGCCAGCAGCAGCGCGTCGCACTGGCCCGAGCGCTGGTCAACTACCCAAGCGCATTGCTGCTCGACGAGCCGCTCGGCGCCCTCGATCTCAAGCTGCGGCACGCAATGCAGTTCGAGCTCAAGCGGATCCAGCGCGAGGTCGGCATCACGTTCGTCTACGTGACGCACGACCAGGAGGAAGCGCTGACCATGAGTGACCGCATCGCGGTCATGAACTCGGGCAACGTCGAACAGATCGGCACCCCGAACGAGATCTACGACGCACCGTCGACGGTGTTCGTCGCCAACTTCATCGGGCAGGCCAACCTGTGGGCCGGCACTCAGAATCGGCTGGACGGAGACATCGCCGAGGTCGAGGTGCTCGGCACGACGCTCCGCGCGCGCCCGGGTACCACCCGGATCGAGCCGGGCGGCCACGCCACCTTGATGGTGCGGCCCGAACGGGTGCGGGTCTCGGTCGACGCGCCCGCAGGTGACATCGTGTCGGTGCGGGCCACTGTGACCGATCTGACGTTCCAGGGCCCGGTCGTCCGACTCTCGCTGGCCGCGCCCGACGGCTCACCAGTGGTCGCGCACGTCGGCCCCGAGCAGCAGCTGCCGCTGCTGCGGCCCGGCGACGAGGTGTACCTGTGCTGGGCGACCGAGGCGTCGCTCGTCCTACCCGCTGCCGACATCCCGACCACCGAGGATCTCGAGGAGATGCTCGACGCACCCGAAACGCCGTAGGGCCAGTCGAATCCCCTTCCCCCGCATGGAATCAGAAAGGCACTCCCCTGCCATGGCCAATCAGATCAACCCAGGGCTCATCTCGCAGATCGCCGCCAACAGAAGCTCCCGTCGCCGGTTCCTGGGCGGCGGTGCCGCTGCCGCAGCGGCTTTCGCGCTCGGCCCGTCATTCCTGGCCGCATGCGGCTCCAGCAGCACGACGAGTTCCAGCAGCTCGTCGGCGCCGCCGCCGGATGACGGCTCACCCGCGAAGGGCAATCTGCGCATCTCGAACTGGCCGCTGTACATGGCCGACGGGTTCGTCGCGGCCTTCCAGAAGGCCTCCGGTCTGACCGTGGACTACAAGGAGGACTTCAACGACAACGAGGAGTGGTTCGCCAAGAACAAGGATCCGTTGTCGCGGAAGCAGGACATCGGCGCGGACCTGGTGGTGCCGACGCAGTTCATGGCGCTTCGGTTGAAGGGCCTTGGCTGGCTCAACGAGATCAGCGACACCCGTGTGCCGAACAAGAAGAATCTGCGGCCCGACCTGTTGAACGACCAGTCGGACCCGGGCCGCAAGTTCACGGCCCCGTACATGACCGGCATGGTCGGACTGGCGTATAACAAGGCCGCGACCGGGCGCGCGATCACCAAGATCGACGACCTGTGGGATCCCAAGTTCAAGGGCAAGGTGAGCCTGCTGTCCGACATGCAGGACGGCCTCGGCATGATCATGACGTCGCAGGGCGGCAACATCGCCGACCCATCCATGGATGCAGTCCAGAAGGCCGTCGACCTGGTCAAGGAGCAGAAGGACAAGGGCCAGATCCGGCGCTTCACCGGCAACGACTACGCCGACGACCTCGCGGCAGGCAACATCGTTGTCGCGCAGGCGTATTCGGGTGACGTCGTCCAGTTGCAGGCCGACAATCCCGACCTGCAGTTCGTCATCCCGGAGTCCGGTGGCAGCTGGTTCATCGACACCCAGGTGATCCCGTACACGACGCAGAATCAGCATGCCGCCGAGGCCTGGATCGACTACGTCTACGACCGGGTGAACTACGCCAAGCTGATCGCCTTCACCCAGTACGTGCCCGTGTTGTCGGACATGACCGACGAGCTCAACAAGATCGATCCGAAGCTCGGTGCCAACTCGCTGATCAACGTGTCGGACGCCGACAAGGCGAAACTGCACACCTGGGCGGCGCTCACCGACCAGCAGACCCAGCAGTTCAACACGGCATACGCCAGCGTCACCGGTAGCTAGATGGCGGGGGCAGCCAGCAGCAACCGCCAGCGCAGCAAGCTCGCGCCGTACTTGATGATCCTGCCCGCGTTGGCGTACCTCGCGATCTTCTTCGTCGTCCCGTTCTGGTCGTTGTTCCGCACGTCGTTGTCTTCGTCGGGTGGCTCGATCTACCTTCCGACGCTGACGTTTACGTGGGACTTCAGCAACTACGGGCAGGCGTTGACCGCGTACCAGGACCAGATCGTGCGTTCGCTGACGTACGCCTTCACCGCGACCGTCATCTCGCTGCTGATCTCGTACCCGCTTGCCTACGCGATCGCCTTCAAGTCGGGGCGGTACAAGAACCTGCTGCTCGGTTTGGTCATCCTGCCGTTCTTCGTGACATTCCTGGTCCGCACCTTGGCCTGGAAGACGATCCTGGCCGACGACGGCGTCGTGGTGCACACGCTCGGCTCGATCGGACTGCTGCCGTCCGACGGGCGGCTGTTGTCGACCAGCTGGGCGGTGATCGGCGGGCTCGTCTACAACTCGATGACGTTCATGATCCTGCCGCTCTACGTGAGCCTGGAGAAGATCGATCCGCGGCTGCTCGAGGCGTCGAAGGATCTGTATTCGACGAGTTTCCGGGCGTTCCGGTGGATCATCCTGCCGTTGTCGATACCAGGTGTACTCGCAGGAAGCCTGCTGGTGTTCATTCCCGCAATGGGAGATTTCATCAATGCCGACTATCTCGGCAGCACGCAGACCACGATGATTGGCAACGTCATTCAGAAGCAGTTCCTGGTAGTGAAGGACTACCCCGGCGCGGCGGCGCTCAGCTTCCTGCTGATGGCAATGATCCTCGCCGGAGTGTTGTCGTACACGCGTGCGCTCGGCACGGAGGATTTGGTATGACGTTGCAGGAAGGCACCGCGATCGTCGACATGCTCGATGGTCCGCCCGCGAAGACCAGGCGCTCGCTCAGGGGCACGGGCAAGGCAGGCGACATCCTGCTGCGGGTGATCGCCGGCCTGGTCCTGCTGTACATCTTCGTGCCGATCTTCGTGATCGTGTTGTTCTCGTTCAACAAGCCCGCGGGCAAGTTCAACTACACCTGGCAGGGCTTCACGCTGGACAACTGGGCGA
>JAOPVF010000052.1 GCA_025963195.1 Mycobacterium sp.
GAACGACACAGTGATCATCCTGGCCATCGAGAGCTCCTGCGACGAGACGGGCGTCGGCATCTGCGAGCTGGCCACCGACGGCACCATCACGCTGCTCGCCGATGAGGTGGCCTCGAGCGTCGACGAGCACGCACGGTTCGGCGGTGTCGTGCCCGAGATCGCGTCGCGCGCGCATCTCGAGGCCCTCGGCCCGGCCATGCGCCGGGCCCTCGACGCGGCCGGGGTGACGCGGCCCGACGTCGTCGCGGCCACCATCGGGCCGGGCTTGGCGGGCGCGCTCTTGGTCGGGGTGGCGGCGGCCAAGGCCTATGCCGCCGCGTGGGAGGTGCCGTTCTACGCCGTCAACCACCTCGGTGGGCACCTGGCGGCCGACGTCTACGAGCACGGCCCGTTGCCGGAGAGCGTCGGCCTGCTGGTGTCCGGCGGACACACCAACCTGCTGCACGTGCGATCGCTCGGCGAGCCAATCACCGAGCTCGGCAGCACGGTCGACGACGCCGCAGGGGAGGCTTACGACAAGATCGCCCGACTGCTTGGTCTGGGGTATCCGGGCGGCAAGGTGCTCGACGACCTGGCCCGCACCGGCGATCGAGACGCCATCACCTTCCCGCGGGGCATGACCGGGCCACGCGACGCCCCATATGCATTCAGCTTCTCCGGGCTGAAGACCGCGGTGGCCCGCTACGTCGAGAGCCACCCCGATGCGGAGACCGCCGACGTCGCTGCGGGTTTCCAGGAGGCCGTTGCCGACGTCCTGACGCTGAAGGCGGTGCGTGCCGCGGCGGAGCTCGGCGTCTCCACGCTGCTGATCGCCGGCGGAGTCGCGGCCAACTCACGCCTGCGCGAGCTCGCCGAAGAGCGTTGTGCAGCAGCCGGTCTGACATTGCGCATACCCAAGCCGCGACTCTGCACCGACAATGGGGCGATGATCGCGTCCTTCGCCGCACACCTGATCGCGGCGGGCGCGGCGCCGTCGCCGTTGGACGTACCGAGCGACCCGGGTCTGCCGGTGGTGAAGGGACAGGTCGCGTGAGCGTGGCCGACAAGCTGGAAGTGACCGAACTGCTGTACCGCTATGCCGAGCTGATCGACGCAGGTGACTTCGACGGGGTGGGCACACTTCTGGGCCGAGGGAACTTCATGGGCGTCTCCGGTGCCGACAGGATCGCCAAGCTGTTCGCCACCACCACGCGGCGCTTTCCAGAGCACGGCAACACCCCACGGACGCGTCACCTGGTACTCAATCCGATCGTCGACGTCGACGGCGATGCGGCAACCGCCCGTTCGACGTTCTGCGTGGTCCAGCAGACGGACACGGTGTCGCTGCAGCCGATCGTCGTCGGCCGGTACGCCGACGCCTTCGCGCGCCATCCCGAAGGGTGGCACTTCACCGAGCGCACGGTCGACATCCAGATGATCGGGAACGTCTCCGACCACCTGTTGATTGATCCGTTGCAATTCGGTTAGCCGACTCAGAACGGCGGCGGTCTGTTGCGTTCTGCGACGTAGGCGTCGTTGAGTGCGCGCTGGGCCTTGATGCTGTGATGGTCCTACCGACCGGCTGAAGAACACTTCGGGGGAACGCTCGTGAGCAGCCTAAACGCTGCCGACACGCCCCGCGCAACCCGCTCGTCGGCTTACACTTCCGGCGTGTTCTCGGAGACGCGCTATGCGATGAACGGGGACTTGCGGGTCGCGTACCGCGCGTCTCGCGAAGGTCCGCGCGACATCGTGTACGTCCCGAACTGGTTCAGCTGTTGCGAAACCTTTCCCGAGCTCCCGGCGATCCAGGGGTGGGTTGAGGCGATGACATCGCTGGGTCGGTTGATCGTCTTCGATCAGCCGGGCACGGGCGCGTCCGATCCGGTGTCGACCGGTGCGTTGCCGACGTTGGAGCAATGGGCCGACAGCATCACCGCCGTGTTGGACGATCTCGGAAGTACCGAAGCGGTTCTCGTCGCGGCGAACGCAGCTTTCGCGCCTGCGACGCTGTTCGCGGCCAGCTATCCGGCTCGCACCACGGCGCTGGTCGGGCTGGAGGTTTATGCCGATCCGACGGCTGAAAACACCGAGATCACTCCGGAGAAGTTCTTCGATGCCATGGTCGCCGCGTGGGGCACGGGGGAGTTCGAACACGCGCTCAATCCCGACATGCCCTGGAACGAGGAAGTCCGGGCAACGTGGGCGCGACACGAACGCCTGTCGGCGAGCCCACGGACCGTTGCGCGCATGATGCCGGTGGTGTCCGAATTGGACATCCGGGCGCTGCTTCCGACCGTCCGCGTGCCAACCCTCGTCGTGCAGTACACGAACGCCTCATTCATCCCACCCGATGATGGCAAGTACGTCGCCGATCACATCCCTGGCGCGAAGTACGTTGAGCTGCCGGGGCGCAACATCTACCACATCGTCGAACCCTGGCGCGAATCATTCCAGCACGTCGCCGAGTTCCTCACCGGCGAACAGGCTGACGTGGCCGACGACCGTGTTCTCGCCACGGTGCTGTTCACCGACATCGTGGACTCGACGCGCCAGGCCGCGGAGATTGGCGATCGTGACTGGCACGCGCTGCTGGATGCACACGACGCCGTCGTGCGGTCGCAGCTGGCGCGGTTCCGTGGCCGTGAGGTGAACACGTCGGGCGACGGATTCCTGGCGACGTTCGACGGCCCACAGCGAGCGATCCGCTGCGCCATGGCAATTCGCGAGGCCGTGCAAGCGCTCGGCATCCAGGTACGCGCCGGGTTGCACACCGGCGAATGCGAGATCCGCGGCGACGACATCGGCGGAATCGGCGTGCACATCGGCGCACGCGTGTCCGCGCTGGCGGGTGCGAACGACGTGCTCGTGTCCAGCACCCTGCGCGACCTCGTGATCGGATCAGGACTCGAATTCGGAGACCACGGCGTTCACGAGCTCAAGGGCGTGCCAGGCGAGTGGCATCTCTTCGCCGTCGCGTCTCCGTAAGCGGGCCCTCACCGGTGTCGCGGCGGCGCTCCAGTTCGGCGACCGCATTTCGAGTCTGTGGATGACTTCAAAACGCGTAGGCACGAGCCCACCCTTGAGTGCTAGCACTCGCGTGTATAGAGTGCTAGGTGGCAGGCGGCCAAACCCCGCTCCGGCTCCCGCGACGACGGCGTGAGGTCACGGACGCTTGCCGAACAACTGGTAAGTGCTGGTAATCCGTGAAGGTCCGGGATCTACCCCGGATCGCACCCCAACAAATGTGGAGGGCTCCATCGTGGCCGTGAACATCAAGCCACTCGAGGACAAGATCCTCGTTCAGGCCAATGAGGCCGAGACTACGACCGCTTCTGGTCTGGTCATCCCCGACACCGCCAAGGAGAAGCCGCAGGAAGGCACCGTCGTCGCA
>JAOPVF010000070.1 GCA_025963195.1 Mycobacterium sp.
CCTCCTCCTGCTGCTTGAGGAAGGTCGCGGTCTCGTCGACCACCGCCGCACGCTCCTCCCCGAGCGCTTCGGGCTGCACGGCGAAGACCGAGATCATCATGTAGCGCTGCATGGAGTTGAGGGCGTCGTAGTTGAGCTTGGCCATACCTCATCGTGCCACGCTCGCGACGACCTCCGACGCCGCCCGTGCCCCCGACCCGACGCAGGCAGGCACCCCGATCCCATCGAGGTAGCCACCCGCGACCGCAATCGTCGGCGGCAGGCCTGCCCGCAACTCGGCGACCAGTGCGGCGTGCCCCGGCCCGTACTGCGGCATCGCGTCGATCCAGCGATGCACGTGGCAGTCCACCGGCTCCTGGTTGATGCCGAAGACGCTCGCGAGGTCAGCCGACGCCCATGCCAGCAGCTCCTCGTCACCGGCGTTGCGCGCGAGCTGGTCACCGAACCGGCCGAACGACAACCGCACCAACTCGACGTTGCCCCGCCGTCCCCACTTGCGCGACGTCAGCGTCATTGCCTTGGCGTGCAACGGTTCTCCTCCAGCCACCAGCACGCCGGACTGCTCGGGCATCGGCGTGCCGCCAGGCAAAGCCAGTACCACCAGCGCCGTCGAGGCCACCGCGATGCGACTGGACGCCGCGGCAGACCTGGGCGCGACGTGTTCGATCAGCCTGCGCAGCCGCGGCGCGGGGGCCGCGAGCACCACCCCGTCGGCGTCCCAGCGCACGCCCTGGTCGTCGACGAGACCCCAGCCGCCGATCGCCCTGTCGATCCGCTGCACCGCGACCTGCTCCCAGTGGAATCCGGCCCGCCGGACGAGCTCGTCGATCAGCACCCGATAGCCGCCGTCGACCGCGCCGAACACCGATTCGCCGGTGGGCGCAGGCAGCACCTCGCGCACCGCGTCGGTCAGTGTCCGCGCACCCCGGTCGAGGGCGGCGGCCAGCGTCGGCAGTGCCGCGCGCAGACCGATCGTCGCCGCCGACCCGGCGTACACCCCGGCCAGCAGTGGGTCGACCGACCGCGTCACCACCTGATCGCCGAAGCGGTCGCCGACCAGTTCGGCGACGGTGGGGTCGGCGCCCTCGCGCCACGACAAGGGTCGCGTGCGTTCGTCGTCGATGCGGGCGATGGTCGCGTCGTCCACCAGGCCGGCGAGCGATGACGCCTGCGCGGGAATCCCCTGCAGCGTGCCCTGCGGCATCGGGTGTAGCCGACCGCTGCTGTAGATCAGCGGGCGCACCCCCGTCGTGCCGATCCATTTGCCGGCCAGGCCCAGCTCGGCGAGCAACGCCAACACCTCGGGACGCCGGGTGATGAACGCCTCAGCTCCGACGTCGACGGGCTGGCCGCCCACCCGCTCGGTGCGCAGCACGCCGCCGAGACGGTCTGCGGGGTCGAACAGCGCGATCGACGCGTCCGGGCCTGCGGCCACCCGCAACCTGTATGCCGCGACGAGACCCGAAATGCCGCCGCCGACAACGCAATAGCGTGGTGGGTACGCCGGATTCACAACGTGTGCACCAGGGCGACGGCATCCGTCACGATGCCGGGGTCGGTGGGCGGCAGCACCCCGTGACCGAGGTTGAACACGTGACCCGTCGCGCCCGCATCGATGGCGCGGCGGCCGTCCTCGACGACGGAGCGCACGGCGCGCTCCACCACCGGCCAGCCCGCCAGCAGCACCACCGGGTCGAGGTTGCCCTGCAGCGCCGTCCCCGGCCGGACGCGGGCGGCGGCGTCGGTCAGCGACGTGCGCCAGTCCACCCCGACCACGCTGGCGCCTGCCTCGGACATGGCGCCGAGCAGCTCGGCGGTACCCACCCCGAAGTGCGTCATCGGCACGCCGTCCGCAGCGAGTGCCTCGAAGACGCGCCTGCTGTGCGGCAGCACGTACTCGCGGTAATCGGCCAGCGACAGCGTGCCCGCCCAGGAATCGAACAGCTGGATGGCGTCGACTCCGGCGTCCAACTGGGTCCGCAGGAAGGCGACGGTGACGTCGGTGAGCGCAGTCATCAGGGCGTGCCACGTGGCCGGTTCGGCGAACATCATCGCCTTGGTGCGTTCGTGGTTGCGGCTCGGACCGCCCTCCACCAGGTAGGACGCCAGCGTGAATGGCGCGCCCGCGAAGCCGATCAACGGCACCTCGCCGAGCGCGGCCACGAGCATGTCGACCGCTTCGGCGACGGGCGCGACCGTTTCGCGCTCGAGCGGCTTGATCGCCGCAACGTCCGCGGTGGTTCGGATCGGGTTGGCGATGACCGGCCCGACGTCAGGCACGATGTCCAGGTCGATTCCCGACGCCCGCAACGGCACGACGATGTCGGAGAACAGGATGGCGGCGTCGACGCCGTGGCGGCGGACCGGCTGCAGCGTGATCTCGGTGATCAAGTCGGCGTCGAAGCACGCCTGCATCATGGTGTTCTTCGCCCGCAACGCCCGATACTCGGGCAGCGACCGACCGGCCTGGCGCATGAACCACACCGGCACGTGGTGCGGTTTGCGGCCGCCGGCTGCGGCCAGATACGACGACTCGGGCAGGTCACGACGTTTGCTCATCGTCGACCATGCTGCCATGTGATAACACTTCGGCGCGCCTGCACCGCGACCTGCCCCGATCGGCTAGCGTCAAACGCCGTGACCTCCGCCGAACCGGCTCAGTTCCGCGAAGCGGTGGCGGCGATGAACGCCACCACCGTGCGGCCTGAGATCGAGCTCGGCCCGATTCGTCCGCCTCAGCGTTTGGCACCGTTCAGCTACGCCCTCGGCGCCGAAGTTCGTCATCCCGAGACGGCGATCGTGCCCGAACGATCCGAGGGCGACGCGTTCGGCAGGCTGATCCTGCTGCACGACCCCGAGGGCGCCGAGGCGTGGGACGGCACCATGCGGCTGGTGGCCTATATCCAGGCCGACCTGGACTCAAGCGAGGCGGTCGACCCACTGCTGCCCGAGGTGGCGTGGAGCTGGCTCGTCGACGCACTGGCCGAACACGACCAACTCGTCACCGCGCTCGGCGGCACCGTCACCGCCACCACCTCGGTGCGCTACGGCGACATCTCCGGGCCTCCGCGCGCGCACCAACTCGAACTGCGCGCGTCGTGGACCGCGACCACCCTGGAACTGGGCCCGCACGTGCAGGCGTTCTGCGAGGTGCTCGAGCACGCCGCCGGCCTGCCCCCGACCGGAGTCACCGACCTCGGCTCCCGCACGCGCGCGTGAGATGACGGACGCCCCTTCAGCCGAAGACGAAGTCGAACCCGAGGCCACACCGCTACTCGCGCCAGTCGACGGAGTGCCGGCACTGGCCGCGTATCCGAGCGAAATCGCCGATGCCGCAGCGCTTCTCGCATCGGGCACCGGGCCGTTCGCGATAGACGCCGAGCGTGCGTCGGGCTTCCGCTACTCCAACCGCGCCTATCTGGTGCAGATCCGGCGTGCGGGTGCCGGTTCGGTGCTGATCGACCCGGTCAACCACGGCGGGGACCCGGTGGCAACCATGGCGCCGGTGGCCGCGGTGCTTGCACAGGACGAATGGATACTGCACGCTGCCGACCAGGACCTGCCGTGCCTTGCCGAACTCGGCATGAACCCGCCCCGGCTGTACGACACCGAACTCGCGGGCAGGTTGGCCGGCTTCGACCGGGTGAACCTCGCCGCGATGGTGCAGCGTCTGCTGGGGTTGCATCTGGTGAAGGGCCACGGTGCGGCGGACTGGTCCAAGCGCCCGCTGCCCGCCGACTGGCTGAACTACGCCGCACTGGACGTCGAGGTGCTGCTCGAACTGCGCGCCGCGGTCGCGGCGGTGCTCGCCGAGCAGGACAAGACGGAGTGGGCTGAGCAGGAGTTCGAGCACCTGCGCACCTTCGTCGCCCCAACCACGCGACGCGACCGCTGGCGGCGCACGTCCGGCATCCACAAGATCCGCAACCCGAGGACATTGGCCGCCGTGCGGGAGATGTGGATGACACGCGACGGCATCGCGCAACGGCGAGACATCGCGCCCGGCCGCATCCTGCCCGACGCCGCGATCATCAACGCCGCGACCACGGACCCGGACACGGTGGAGAAGTTGACCGCGCTGCCGGTGTTCGGTGGTACTCGTCAACGCCGCAGCGCGCAGGTGTGGCTCGATGCCCTCGCCCGCGCCCGCACCATGGCGGAACTGCCTGCGGTGTCCGAGCAGCAGGCTGGGCCGCCCCCTGCGTCCCGCTGGTTGCGGCGCAAGCCCGAGGCGGCCGAACGGCTTGAGGCGGCGCGAACGGGTCTTGCCGAACTGTCGCAACGGTTTTCGGTGCCGACCGAGAATCTGTTGACCCCCGACACCGTGCGCAGGCTGTGCTGGGATTGGCAAGCGCCCGAGGATGCCGACGATACCGCCGCCGCAGTCGATGCGTTCCTGGCCGATGCGGGCGCGCGGGCGTGGCAGCGGGAGCTGACGGTGCCGGTGCTGACCACGGCGCTGACGTCGACACCCGCGGCTACTCCCGAGGACGTTCCCGAGGACGAAGCGGCGCTAGACGACTAGACGCGCTCGGACTCTCCGATGACGCGTTCGACGTGGGTCAGGAAGTGCACCAACACCGCTTCCGGGGCTTCGATCTGCGGCCAGTGGGCGATGTCGTCGGCCAGCATCACGATGTCTGGGTTGGGAATGACCTGCCGATAGCGGTCGGCCATGTGCTTGCCCGAGTTCGGGTCGATGGGCCCGTCGATCAGCCGCATGGGCACGAGGGTCTCGCGCATCGCCCGCACCCAGCGGTTCCGGAACCGGTAGCGGTCGGTGACGAACCTGCCGGTCTTGTGCAGCACGCGACCGCCGTCGTTGTAGGCCAGGATCTGGTGGAACTGTTCGTACGCATGCGGCGACGGCTTCGAATTCGGGCCGAACATCTCGTCGAGGGTGCGGTCCAGGAGGCGCCGCGACACCGGAGTGCCCTGGAATCGACTGGTCATGTCGCCCAACGGAGTTCGCGACATCAGCTTCTGCACGAGCCGTGGCCGGTAGGCCTCGTTGAACAGACCGCCATTGAGCCAGGTGATCGACTCGATGATCGGTGCACCGTAGGCGTGATCGCCCGCCTCGTAGCGCGCCAGCAGCTCCTGACCGACGGAGTCGCCGAGGTCGTGGGCCAGCACGTGGCAGGAGTTGACCTTCAGATGGGCCAGCAGCGCCTCGTGCATGTCGGCGTGGTCGGTGACCGTGTACTCGTAGGTGACCGGCTTGTCCGAGAAGCCCATCCCGATCATGTCGGGGGCGATGACGGTGAACCGCTCGACAAGGGTGGGCCAGATCAGCGCCCAGTCGAATGAGTTGAACGGATATCCGTGGATCAGCAGCAGAACGGGGGCTTCCCCGAACGGCCTGCCGTCGACCCGGTAGAAGATGTCGAAGCCCAGGTAGTCGAAGTACTGGCCAGCGGCCTTCCAACGTTCGAGTTCGGCGTCCATGCCGAGGAGCTTAGGCGCCCACCGAAACTCGGCAAGACGAGCCGGTACTACTCGAGCCGGTTGCCGACGGTTTCTTCGTCGGAAGTGCCCAGTGCGGCGACCCAGCCGGTGATCTGCCGGGCGATGTGCTGGTCGGTCAGACCGATGTCGGCGAGGATCTGGCTTCGTGAGGCGTGGTCCAGGAATTGCTGAGGCACGCCGACGTCGCGACAGGGCACGTCGATCTCGGCGTGGCGCAACGCTCCCGACACCGCCGACCCGACACCGCCGTGTACGCCATTGTCCTCGACGGTGACGACGAGCTTGTGCGCGGTCGCGAGCTCGGCGATCACCTCGGGCACGGGTAGCACCCATCGCGGGTCGACGACGGTCACGCCGATGCCCTGCTTCTGCAGCCGCTCGGCCGCCGACAACGCCATCGCCGCGAACGGTCCGACCGCCACCAGCAGCACGTCGGCGGACAATCCGGACACGGGCACGGCGAGCACGTCGACACCATCGCGGCGTTCGATCGCCGGGATGTCGGTGCCGACATCGCCCTTCGGGAATCGGAGCGCCGTCGGCCCAGTACTGACCTCGAGTGCCTCACCGAGTTCCTCGCGCAGCCGGGCGGCATCACGCGGAGCAGCGACCCGCATACCGGGCACGATGCCGAGGATCGACAGGTCCCAGATTCCGTTGTGGCTGGCGCCGTCGGGCCCAGTGACACCGGCACGGTCCAGCACCATCGTGACGGGCAGCCGGTGCAGTGCAACGTCCATCATGATCTGGTCGAACGCCCGGTTGAGGAACGTCGAGTAGATTGCCACCACCGGGTGCATGCCGCCCATCGCCAGCCCGGCGGCCGAGGTCATGGCGTGCTGCTCGGCGATTCCGACGTCGAAGAAGCGGTCCGGGTAACGCTGGCGGAACGCGCTCAAGCCCGTGGGGCCGGGCATCGCTGCGGTGATCGCGACGACGTCGCGGCGCTTGGCCGCCCGCTTGATCAGTTCATCGGAGAATACCGAGGTCCAGCCGGGTGCGGCCACCGACGTCGCGAGCCCGGTGTGCGGGTCGATGATGCCGGTGGAGTGCATCTGATCGGCTTCGTCGGACTCGGCGGGGCCGTAGCCCATGCCCTTGCGCGTAGCGACGTGCACGTTGACCGGTGCGTTGAAGCCACGGGCGTTGCGCAACGCGACCTCGACGGCATGCTCGTCGTGACCGTCGATCGGGCCGACGTACTTCAGGCCGAGATCGGTGAACATCACCTGCGGAGACAGCGCATCCTTGATGCCCGCCTTCACGCTGTGCATGCATTGGTAGCAGAGCTCACCGATAAGCGGCACGCCGCGCACGGTGTCGCGGCCCTTCTCCAGGAGTTTCTCGTAGCCCGGTTGCAGACGCAGCCCCGCGAGGTGATCGGCGAAGCCTCCGATGGTGGGGGCGTAGCTGCGGCCGTTGTCGTTGACCACGATGACCACCGGCCGCCCTGAGGCGGCGATGTTGTTCAACGCTTCCCAGCACATGCCACCGGTCAACGCGCCGTCACCGACGACCGCGACCACGTGACGGTTGCGGTGCCCGCTGAGCTCGAAGGCCTTCGACAAGCCGTCGGCATACGACAGTGCGGAGCTGGCGTGGCTGGACTCCACCCAGTCGTGCTCGCTCTCGGCGCGCGACGGATAACCCGAGAGGCCACCCTTCATGCGCAGGTTGTCGAAGTCCTGGCAACGACCCGTCAGCATCTTGTGCACGTAGGACTGATGGCCCGTGTCGAACACGATCGGGTCATACGGCGAGTCGAACACCCGGTGCAGCGCAAGCGTCAACTCCACGACGCCGAGGTTGGGGCCGAGATGACCACCGGTTGCAGCGACCTTGTGGATCAGGAATTCGCGGATCTCCACAGCCAAATCAGTCAGCTGCGACTGCGACAGGTGCTGCAGATCAGCGGGGCCGCGGATCTGTTCGAGCATCAGGCCAGTTTACCCACGCGTCCACGGCTCAGTCCTGTCAAGGCCCATAGATGTCGGGCACACCGTCGTGGTCGTCGTCGGCCGTCTCGAGGGCATGGATGCGGCGGTAAACGGCGTTGCGGCTGACCAGGACTACCGCGGCCAGCATGCCGGCGACCACGGATCCGGTCAGCACCCCAATTTTCGCATCCGCACCCGTTAGCGTTCCGTAACCGAACGCCAACTCGCCGATCAGCAGCGACACGGTGAACCCGACGCCCGCCAGCAGGGTGACGCCAAGCACGTCGCGCCACGCCAGATCGTCGTCGAGCGCGGCGCCGGTGAATTTGGCCAACAGGAACGTGGTGACGAACACGCCGATCGGCTTGCCGAGCACCAGGCCTGCGAACACGCCGACGGTCACGGGATGCAGCAGCGATTGCCCCAGCCCGCTCCAGCCACCGACCGTCACCCCGGCAGCGAAGAACGCGAACACAGGAACCGCTACGCCCGCGGACCAAGGCCTCAGCCGATGCTCGAATTGCTCGGCGGCCGAGTGACGCCCCAGCACGGGCACCGTGAAGCCCAGCAGCACGCCCGCGACCGTGGCATGCACGCCGCTGGCGTGCACCAGACCCCAGGTGGCGACTGCCAGAGGCACCAGCACCCACCAGCGACGCACGCCGCGCTGCACGGCAAGCGCGAACAACGCGCCGGGAATCAGCGCCAACGCCAGCGGCCCCGGTGCGAGGTGGTCGGTGTAGAAGATCGCGATGACGGTGATCGCCAGCAGGTCGTCGACCACGGCGAGGGTGAGCAGGAACGTGCGCAGCGCGGTCGGCAGATGAGTCGACAGCACGGCGAGCACGGCCAATGCGAATGCGATATCGGTGGCGATCGGCACCGCCCAGCCGTCGAGGTTCTCGGGGTGTCCCGCGGCCAGGTTGATGCCGACGAAGATCGCGGCCGGCACGATCATCCCGCCGACCGCCGCGGCGATGGGAAGTGCGGCGCGCCGTGGGTCGCGCAGGTCGCCCGCGACGAATTCGCGCTTGAGCTCGAGTCCGACCACGAAGAAGAAGATCGCCAGCAGACCGTCGGCCGCCCACGCCGCGATGTTCAGGTCCAGATGCAGCGACGCCGGCCCGATCGTGAACTCCGACACGTTGCGGTAGACCTGCGACCACGGGGAGTTCGCCCACACCAGGGCCGCCGCGCCTGCGAACAACAGCAGCAAGCCGCCGATGGTCTCGCTGCGCAGGATCTCGGCGAGCCGCTTGGCCTCCGGCCAGGAACCGCGGCTGAGCAGTCGCAGACCGGTCGGCATTGGCAGAAGTCTAGTTAGCAAAGGTGCCCAGATCGGCGCGGTGACGTCGACAAGGTGTGGCAACGCGTGGTCACCCTCGAGGGGATCAACGACGAGCTTGGCGCGTGGATGACGATGTCGATGCCACGCGGCGCGGAATCGTTCACCGTCGACAACGTGCCAGTCGGAACCCCGATCGGCCGGCCGAGCTGCAGCCGGGACGGTCGTTCCGCGAGGAATCGACGATGCTCAGCATGAGCCGATGGCAGCACGAACGCAGCGTCACACCCGACGGCGACACCAAAGCCTTTGTCCACGACCGTATTAGGTTCCATCCGCGAGTCTGGCTGCGACTTGCCACACCCGTTCTCAAGGCGACCATCGGTGCGCTGTTAGGGCACCGCCATCGCCGGCTGCAACGCCACTTCGCCTGAGCGCAGCGGGCGAGCGAACCGACGGGGCTTGCTCCGCTTACGTGAAGCACGGCTCGCCCGTGCCGGGCTGCTCGAAGTGGTGCTTGATCTCCTGCGTCGACTGGACCCGCGAGCCCCCGTCGCCGTCCCGGAACGTCACCCACGCGAAGACCTCGTCTTCATCACCACCGCCGTCCTCGTCGAGCATCGATCGGCGGATGAGGATTTCCTTCAGATACTCGAGGCCTCCCGGTCCGGCGCGCAGATAACCCGCCTCAGTGTTGGCGGGGACCGTGGTGGTCGAGTAGATGGACCTGCCCATCAGACCGCCGCCGCCGTCGTCGCCCTCGACGTGATAGATCATGCCGCCGGGTCCTGGGCCTCCCGGATGATTGCCGTCGTCGAGGTGCGTCATGAAGCCAACCGCGTCGGCCTGCTGCATCGGGAAGACACCCTTGACCGTCAGTCGAACATTGGTCGGATTCTGTAGGTCCGGGCAGACGTAGAGAGTCGCACCGTCGGTTTGACCGGAAAAGGCCGCGGCCCCTGCGGATCCGAGGGTCAACCCGACGACGGAAGCGGCAATTGCCAGACCGCTTAGCTGGCACGCAATCTTCTTGGTGGAGTTCATCATTGATCCTGTCGTTGTACGTTCCAGGCCGGACGGCCTGGTCAACACAGGATCAGTGGGGCAGGCGAACGCCGCATGGGGAGGACACCCCTATCATGCGGAGGCAACCCCCACTTCGAGGATCCCCAGGTCGCGCGCCTTGCGGACGGCGGCGCGGCGATTGCTCACGTCCAGTTTGGTCAGGATCGCCGAGACGTGATGGTCTACCGTCTTGATCGAAAGATAAAGCCGCTGAGCGAGTTCCGCGTTGGTCATGCCTTCGACGAGCAGGCGCAGCACCTCTGTCTGACGCGCCGTCAGGCCCGCGGGGTTGGCCAGCGTCGCCGTGCGTCGGCGCGCCGGCACCACGGATTGGCCGCCAACCCGCAGCTCGCGTCGTACCTTGGCCGCAACGGCGTCAGCACCGAGGCGATCGAGAATGTCCAGCGCCCGCGCGGCGACCGCCGGGTCACCGGAGTCGATCAGGGCGAGTGCACCGTCGTAGGGCATCGACCTGTCATGGAACGCCTCGGCCGCGGACTCGTATGCCCCGGCCAGCAGCAGTCGGTAAGGCTCGGCGGCACTGGCGTCGACCCCGGCGTCGATGGCGACACCGACCCGCCGCAGCCATACCGCGAGCTCTCCGCGCGACCACTCCAGGCCATTCACGGGCGCGGTCTCCAACAGTTCACGGCACTGTCCGAGCCGGTCGTCGGCGACACCGGTGAGCCACGCGCGCTCCGCGATGGCGGCGGCGACCGGCAGTGTCCGCATCGGTTCGCCGAAACGACGGGCCAGCCGCCACGCCTCGTCGAGCGCGTCCGCTCCGGTGCCGTCCCTTCGGATCGCCACCATGGCGCGGATGAGCAGCGGCCAGGTGCGAGCCAGCGGGGCGCTAGGCGCTTCGAGCACGCGGTCGGCGTCGGCAAGGGCATCGTCCCACTCACCGACGAGCAGCTGCAGCCTGGCCCGCGAACCGGTCTGCCATACCCGGCAGATCGGCAGGTCGTGTTCGTACATCAGGGGAATGGTGACGTCGAGCAGGTCGGCCGCCACGTCCAGCCGCCGCTGCTCGACGTCGAGATAGGTGACGTTGCTCCAGCCACCGGAGTACAACTCGTCGACGTTCTCGGGACCAGCACGCAGGATCGACAGGATCACCTCGCGTCCCGCCTCGTCCCCGTTGAGCATGGCACCGTAGCTCTCGATCAGTCGCACCCGAATGGTTAGGGCGGGATCGTTCGTGGAGTCGGCGATTTCGCGCGCACGTGCGATCAGAGCGGCAGCCTGTTCGAGGTCGGAGTGCTGCACGGCGAGGTAGGCCTGCATGGCGAACGCGTGACCGAGCTGTACGAGCCCGTCGGCGGACTCTGCGCCGAGCACGTTCATCGCTTCTTTCGCATGACGTTCGGCAAGCTCGCGGTTGGCGTTGTACCACTCGTAGACCGCCAGCGAGTGATGGTCTGCACTGACCGCCGCCAGCTCACCCAGCTCCTCGCGAATGATCATCGCGCGCCGGCACGCGCCGATCGCGTCGTCGAGGCGGTCGATCAGGTAGTACTCCCCCGCGAGTAGTTCGAGCAGCTCCGCCTCGCCGGCGGGATCGAACCGCCCGCCCTTCTCGAGGGCGAGGGTGAAGAACTCGGCGGCCTGAGTGTGGGCGCCGGATCGTGCCGCCGCGGCGCCGGCGTCGTAGGCCGCCTGCCGTATCCGCTTGACGTCCGCCGCGCCCACCGCGTGATGCGCGAGCACCGCTGGGTCAGCGTGGGACGTGGCCTCGTAGGCCTCGATCAAGCGACGATGCAGAAGCGGCTCGGCACCGGCAGGCGTGACGCTGGCGATCGCCAACCGGCACAGGTCGTGACGAAACGTCACCCCGCGGGCATTTCGGCCGATCAAGCCCGCCTCGGTCAGCGCACGGGACGCCGGCAAGGTCACACCCAGGTCGGCAAGCAGGTAATCGGGTATCGAACCCGGCGAGCAGGTAAGAAGATTGAGCAAGTCCCACGCCGCGGCGTCCAGGCCGGACGTACGGGCCAGGACGGCGTCGCGCACGGTGGTCGGCAGAGCGCCACCTCGTGTTCCCCCACCCCCCGAGCCGTGCGCTCCCTGATGCTCGAGCATCTCGCATACGAAGAAGGCATTTCCGCCGGTGATGCCGTGCAGCCACTCCGGGTCGACCGGCCGCTCACCGACCAGGTCCCGCACCGCACGCTCGCTGAGGGCGGGCAAGGGCACCGTGCTCGCGCGCGCACTCCTGGCCACGTCGCCGAGGAGCGCCCGCATGGGATGACCGACCCCAAGCTCGTCGTCGCGGACCATCCCGACGACCAGCGAGCGGGTCTGCGCGACCCTGCGCAATACGAACCTCAGCAGATCGACCGTGCCCTGGTCGGCCCAATGCAGGTCGTCGAGCACGAGAACCGTTGGCACCGTCCGCAAGTCGTCGTACACCGCGGCGAAGATGTCGTAGGGCTGATCGCCTCGGTCGAGGGCTGAGCGGGTGGCGGGCGCCAGCAGGTGCGCGACGTCGTGGACGGGCCCCAGCGGCCGTGGGGTGGGCAGCGGGTCGCACGCTCCCCACAACACGCGTTCGTCACGCACCCAGCGCTGCACGAACGCGTCGACGACGGACGTCTTGCCTGCACCGGACTCGCCGCACACCAGGACCATTTCGCCGCGCCCCGCGCGAGCTCGGTCGGCCCGGGCGTGCAGCTCGCCGAGCTCTCGATCGCGCTCGGTGAGCCTCACAGCATCTGATGCTAGCTCGGTACCTCGCCGCTGACCAGGGGATATCGCGTCGGTGGCCGGTCCGCGGCGAAGAATGGGGAACTTTTCCCCATGACCGGTGGCCGCACGTTCGCGATAGTCGAAATCGTTCGGCGCAACCGCGGCGGACACCACGTCCAACAACGGAGGACCGCCCCATGAAACGCTTTCTGATCGAACGAGAGATCCCCGGTGCCAGCGAGCTCAGCGAAGCCAAGCTGGCCGAGATCGCCAAGAACTCCAACGCGGTCGCCGCCTCGCTCGGCGTGCCGTACCGGTGGATCACCAGCTACGTGGCAGGCGACAAGATCTACTGCATCCACGAGGCTGACGACGAGGACACGATCCGCGAACATGCCCGACGAGGCGGCTTCCCCGCCAACACCATCGTCCCGGTGGCGAACGAATTCGGCCCGCACACCGCAGAACTGGCCGTCACGACCGGCTGAGCACCGCCACGCACTCGACGTGATGAGTCAGCGGAAACGAGTCGAACACCCGCAACTCCTCGACCTCGTACCCGTGGCCCCGGTAGAGGCCGACGTCCCGTGCGAAGGATGCTGCCTCGCAACCGATGTGGATGATCCGCGGCACCCCGGCGGCGGCCAACAGGTCGATGACCTCGCGGCCGGCGCCGGTCCGCGGCGGATCCAGCACCGCGACGTCGGTGCGGCCACGGCACCCGGACACAATACGTCGCACGGAATCGGTGACCACCGAGACCTGACCGAGATCGCCCAGCGTCGCACGGGCTGCCCGCGACGAACCGCGCGAGGTGTCGACGGTCGTCACGTGGCCCGTGTCTCCGACCGCCTCGGCCAGCACGGCAGCGAAAACCCCTGCCCCACCGTATAAGTCCAGCGCCGACATGCCCGGGCTCAAGTGTGCCCACTCGGTGATCAACCCGCTGTACACGCTGGCGGCGTCGCGATGCGCCTGCCAGAACGCGGTCACCGGGACTCGCCATACGCGTTGACCCACCCGCTGGGTGGCTTCGTAGCTGCCCTCCACCACCTGGGTCGGCGCCTTGCTCGCCCGACCGGGACCCGTCTGCACGACGTGGCGCCCACCCTCGTCGTCGACCGCGACGTGTAGCTCCGACCCTGGCGGCCAACGCGATCCATCCAGACCCGCGAGCATGCCCGCAGGCAGCTGCGCACAGCTGAGATCGGTGACGAGATCCGCACTGTGATAGCGGTGATAGCCCGCGTGGCCCTCGCCGTTGACGTCGAGGCGCACCCGCGTGCGCCACCCCGTCGCACCCGCGGAGCCGACCTCCTCCGCGACGCCCGACCACTCGTATCCACCGAGCCGACCGAGTTGGTTGGCCACGACGTCGCCCTTGATGCGACGCGCCG
>JAOPVF010000094.1 GCA_025963195.1 Mycobacterium sp.
AGCGCCTTGGCCAGCATCACCGGGTCGTGCAGCTGCGGGACGATCACCGTCGTCACCAGGCGCACCCGATCGGTCAGCGCCGCCAGCGCTCCGAGCAGCGTCAGCGAGTCCGGGTTGTCGAACGCGATCCGCTCGCCCCAACACAGGGACGCGAACGGCCCGCCGTCGATGACGCGGGCCCACGACGTCAGCGTGGCCGCGTCGAGGTTGGGTTCCATCACCGGCATCGTCATCCCGATCTGCACGACCGGATTCTGGCACGACGCGCATGGCAACATGACCGGCATGCCGATCACCGCGAACTCAGTTGCCCACATCCGGCTCACGGTCACCGACATCGCGCGGTCCCGCGGCTTCTACGAATCGGTCTTCGGATGGCCCGTCGCGCTCGAGGTGCCCGATGACGCCGACGACGCCACCCGCGAGCAGTTGGGCTTCCTGTTCGGCGGCGTCCTGTACGACATCGGCGGCACGTTGATCGGCCTACGACCGGGCGCCGACGACAGCTTCGACGAGGACCGGGTGGGCCTCGACCACTTGTGCCTGCGCGTGGCGAGTAAGGACGAATTGGACTCTGCCGCTGCACATCTCGACGACCTCGACATTGCGCACGAGCCCATCAAGGACATCGGCCACGCCTACATCCTCGAGTTCCGCGATCCGGACTTCATCGCGTTGGAGCTCAGCGCACCAAAGTGATTCAGTTCTTTCCCCGTCGCCCCAGCGGGGTGATGCCCGCGACGCGCAGCAGGCTGGGACGGCGCAGGACCAGGCCCACCCACATCAGCACGCCGAAGTAGACCGCGAACAGCACCGTGCTGAACAACGGCGCCTCGACGCGCATGTTCGCGGTGACGGCGCCGCCGAGGTAGGCGGTGATGCCGAGCGCACCAAGGACGGCCGTGCGCGGAATCGCGTACACCAGCACGCAGATGCTCAGCACGATGCCCATGATCAGTGCCTGCCCTGGAGGAAAGCCGAGTGCTGCGGTACCTTCCTTGACCTGCTGCACGTTGGCCAGCTTGCCTGCGGCGTCGAACACCAGGAACGCGCCGACGAGCACGCTGATGCCGATGCCGACCTTCTGACTCGTTGGCCGCTTCTGCGGAGCGTCGGCGGCGGCATTGGGGCTGTGGGAGGAAATGACGGTCATGGTGGCTGCTCCTGGCTGGTCGATGATTTCGGTACCAGAGCAGACCGGCGTCGCGCGGAAAACTCATCGCGCCGTCCCAGCGGGGGGTTAACCCCCCGAATTCTCTCGGGGTATCGCCGTGTCGGGCGGGGCCTTCAGTCCATAGGTTGAAGGCATGGTTGCAGTCACCACCCCGATCGACGAGGTTCCCACGCCACCCGCCGACACCGTCGAGATCGTCGAGACCCCCCGCGCCCGGCCGCTGGGCCTGGTTCCCACTGCGTCGCTGATCACCGGCGCCGCGTTTGGCGTGGTGTGGTTCTGGATCCCCCTGACGATCCTCGTCCTCGCCATCTCGTCCATCCCGTCGGTGATCGGCTTCCTACTCGGCGCCATCGCCTTCATCTACCTGATGCGCGGCGCCGAACGGGTGGAGCGGGTGCGCAGCGAGGCCGTGTTCGACCTCAAGATTCCCGTCCCTGTCCGAAAGATGTCGCAGTACAGCGGCGTTCAGCGCTGGGCGCATCAGCTGTGGCTCGACGTCAGCAGCGTGAAGTTCTGGAAGGGGGCCGCGCATCACTACTTGCGCCTGACCTACGACCTCCTCGCCGCCGGACTCGCGTTCGCGCTGTTGGTGTTCGCCTTCGTCGGACCCGCAGCGGCGATCGCGATCAACCGGAGCGACGACGCCATCGGCCTGTCGTTCATCTCGCCGCCGTTGGCGTGGGTGCTGGCCGTCGTCGCGTTCGCGGCTGCCGCCGCCATCCTGGTGTTCGCCCCCGCCGTCGACGCAGCGATCGACCGCTGGCTGCTGTCCCCTTCGGCCACCGCAGCGCTGCAATACCAGGTCAGCGCGCTCGACAACGCCCGGCAGGGGGCGGTGTCGTCGGCTCAGACCGAGCGGCACCGCATCGAACGCGACCTGCACGACAGCGTCCAGCCCCGACTGGTCTCGCTGGCCATGACGATCGGCCTGGCGCAGACCAAGCTCGACAGCGACCTCCCCGAGGCCCGCAAGCTCATCACCGAGGCCCAGGACGACGCCAAGAGCGCGCTGGTCGAGTTGCGCAACGTGGTGCGCGGCATGGCACCAACCATTTTGGCCGACCGCGGCCTGGACGCCGCACTGTCCTCGGTGGTGCAGCGCACCGAAACCTCGGGCGTGCCAACCACACTGAACATCTATCTGCCGTACCGATTGCCCGACGAAGTCGAATCGGTCGCCTACTTCGTCGTCGCCGAGGCCCTGACCAACGTCGCCAAGCACGCGCACGCCACGCAGGCGGTGGTGACGGTGCGGTTCGACGAGCCGGGTAATGCGCTGCACGTCTCGGTGTTCGACGACGGCGTCGGCGGCGCGGACGTCTGCGACGGCGAGGACGCGACGGGGTTGCGCGGCCTCGACGAGCGCGTCCGAGCGGCTCGCGGCACCTTCACGGTGACCAGCCCGGTGACCGGTCCCACGATCGTCTCGGCGGTGCTGCCATGCGCATCGTGATCGCCGAGGACTCCGCACTTCTAAGGGCCGGCATCGAACGGATCCTCACCGACTTCGGTCACGAAGTGGTGGCGGGCGTGTCTGACGCGACCAACCTGTTGCGGATCGTCAACGAGCTCAAGCCCGACCTGGCGATCCTCGACGTCCGGATGCCACCGACGTTCACCGACGAGGGCATCCGGGCGGCCGCGCTGCTGCGCAGCCAGAACCCGGAGTCGCCGGTGCTGGTCCTCTCGCACTACGTGGAGGAGCGCTACGCCGCCGACCTGATCGCCTCGGACACCAGGGGATTCGGCTACCTGCTCAAGGATCGCGTCGCCGACGTGCCCACGTTCCTGGACGCCGTCAAGGTCGTCAGCGATGGGGGCACCGTGCTGGATCCCGAAGTGGTGTCCCAGATCCTGGTCCGGTCGCGCCGGCGGTCGGCCCTCGACGAGCTGACGCCACGCGAGCAGGAGGTCCTGCAGCTGATGGCCGAGGGACGGACCAACTCCGCCATCGCGAGCGCCTTGCACGTCTCGGTCGGCTCGGCCGAGAAGCACATCGCCTCGATCTTCGCCAAGTTCGATCTGGCCCCCGACGACAGTGAGAACCGCCGCGTGCTGGCGGTCCTGCGCTACCTCGAATCCTGAACCTCCGAAAGGGTTTTCCGATGACTTCCGCAGCGACGACCACCTTCGCTCCTCCCCCGCCCTCACCCGCCGCTCCGCCACCCCTGACCCCCGGAAGCCGCACCGCGGTGCGCGTCCTGCTCGTCGCGGCGGCGGCGGTGTTGCTGATCGGAACGGTGAGCAGCCTGGCCGTTGCGGCCTTCGGCCTGAGCGCGCTGCGCATGACCACCGACACCCAGCCCCTGCCCGCCGCCATGAAGTCGCTTACCGTCGACACCGCCGACTCCACGACGCTCGTTCGCATCGTGGCCGACAGTGCGGCCGCCGAACCGCGGGTGGACCTCCGCCAGGTCGACTCGAGACGGTCGCCCGGTGCTGCGGTGTCGGTCACCAACGAACCGGGGGGCACCCGGGTGACCGTCCCGTCGCAGGCTGGCGCGTTCATGGACTGGAACCACACGGGTGAGCTCACCGTCACGCTGCCGCCGGAGCTGGCGCGAAGACTGTCGGTCACCGTGCAACAGGAGGACGGCGTGGTGATGGCCCAAGCGGACCTGGACCAGTTGGTCGCTCGAACGATCGACGGGGCCATCATGCTGAGCGGCTCGGCGCGGCGCATCGAGATCACCAGCCAGGACGGATCGGTGATCACCAGGGAACCGATCTCGGTCACCGAATCCTTCAGCGCCACCACCTCCGACGGCAGCATCAACGTGGACTTCAAGAACGCCCCACCAAGGACCGTCGACGTGACCACCCGTGACGGTGACGTCACCATCGCGCTCCCGCCGCACGGCCCCTACCTGGTGGATGCGAACACCGACTACGGGGACGGGTCGACCGAGGTCCAGGTACCTCAGACGAACGACCCCGACGACGCGGCTGCACTTGTCACCGCGCGATCCCAAGACGGCAATGTGATCGTGACCACGCTGGGTCACAGCTGACCCCGACGGTCGTGGCCGTCGACATGTGAGCCGTCTATGAATCCGTTGAGCGATCGCACAAGGGTGGAGAGACTGTGAAGATGACGAGTTCGTCTCGGCGGCGGGACCTGCTCGGCGAACGACCGCGGACGCTGCTCGTCGACGACGAGCGCGCCCTGACCAACCTGATTCGAATGGCACTGCGTGACGAGGGCTGGGGAATCGACGTCGCACACGACGCTGCTGATGACGAGCTTGTCACACAGTTGCGCAACGTGGTGCGCAGGTTGACCCATGCGACGCCGGCGGCCCACGAGGTGCTCGTCGTCGGTGATGTCGAACTGGACGACGCCAGCCGGACCGTGACGCGAGCCGGCGCGTCGATCTCATTGACCTCAACGGAATTCGAGCTGCTGAAGTATTTGATGCGCCACCAGCGACGGGCAGTCAGCCGTAAGGAGATCCTCGACCGGGTCTGGAACTACGACTTCGCTGGCCGGACGGGCATCGTCGACCTCTACGTCTCGTACTTGCGGAAGAAGGTAGATGCCGGGCGCGCACCCATGATTCACACCGTGCGCGGTATCGGATACCTGCTGCGGTCCGCCGACTGTCCATGAAATGCCAAGCAAATAATTGAAAGCCATTTATCGAGAATACGAAATCGGGAGTGTGACGCAGTTCAAATGCGTCACACTCCCGAGGTACATCAGCGCCCGCAAGGCGTCAGCACGCCACGTCGACGAGCACGGTCTTCGACAGAATCGTCTCGTTCAGTGAGCCGCCTCCGCGCGAATCAGTGGTGCTGAAGGTCTGCCCGGGGCGGATGGATTCCACCGTGCACGACGCCAATGGTGCGCCACCGGACCGGTTCACGATTACGTGATAGCCGCTGGCCTCCAGCGTCCGGACGGTGTCGTCGACCTTGGACGGACCGGTGGGTGCCGCGTTGGCGACCCCAGTCAGTCCGAGCACGGTAGCGGTCATGGCACCGGCGACAATCGCCGAAATTGCATATTTGTTCATGTTCGTGCATCCCCTTTGGCGTCAGCAGAAGCTACTCCGCTTCCTGATTAATTCGACACCTCGAGGTTAATTCAATTTGGAGCGCATTTCTGATTCTCATAGAGAATGCAAAGATAGTTGTTCGGGGCATGTGGCTAATCCCCAAAGAAAACGGTCAGCGAGCACGAAAACCGTCGCCTGCTTGGGTCAGCGCGGTCTACCGCGGGAAGGATCCTCGGCGTCGGCCGCCTCCTGCCGCAACTCCTGCATCGGGCGTCAACGGCCTCGGGTACCTGACAGGAATCTGAACGCTTTCACACGTGCCGCTGGTACTCGATCGCGCGCTCGGCGATGCGCGTCGCCTTCGTGTCCGGCAAGATTGTCACCTCGGTGCGGAACGGCTTGCCGACACCTGCGGCGACCGGTGTTCTTACCCCGGTCGCTACGGCCCTGCCCGCCTATCGCGGTGTTCACCGTCTGGTT
>JAOPVF010000119.1 GCA_025963195.1 Mycobacterium sp.
GACGCCGCCCTGCAGTCGCACCGCGACGCCCTGATCGCCCGGTGGAAACACGACCACACCGACAGCTCATCCGGGCAGGCGCCGCCGTTGCCGAACACCGTCGATGCGTTCATGAGCCTGATCGACACCCTGCATCTGGGTCCGCTGTTATCCGATGACGAGCGCCGCTATTTGACCTGTGATGCGACCTGCGAGGTGTGGTTCGAACGCGACGGGCGGGTGATCGGCTCGGGGCGGGCGAGCCGCACCGTCGGGCGCCGGCTACGCCGCGTTCTCGAGCACCGCGACCGCTGCTGTGTGGTACCCGGATGCGGGGCGACCCGCGGTCTGCACGCCCACCACATCCAACACCCTGGTCCTGGTCTGCCCCCACCATCACCGGGCCTACCATCGCGGCGTCATCACCATCACCGGACCCGCCCAGCACCTCGTGGTCACCGACGGTTTCGGCAGACCACTGACGGCGGGATCGCTGGCCCGCCCCCCGACTACGCCCCCGCCCGCGGTCAAACCGTGTTCAGGGCCGACCGGCGAACGCGCCGACTGGTGGTGGTACCAACCCTTCCAACCCCAACCACCGCCGTCAACCAACTAGTGTGTCGCCAGGAAGCAGCCGTCGAAATGACCGTTCTCGATCCCGACGGTCTGCATGAACGAGTGGGCAACGACCGAGCCGACCAGCCGAAACCCCGCTTCCCGCAACGCTTCGGAAAGCCGGCGGGATTCCGGGCTGTCCATCCGGCCATCGGCCCAGCTCCGTAGTCGATGGTGCTCGTGCGGTTCATGGCGCCACGCCAGTTCCGACAACGAGTACTTCGACAGCAGACCCGCGTTGTGAATCGTGGCCTCGATCTTTCGTCGGTTCCGAATGATGGAGGTATCGGCCATCAATCGCTCGACGTCGTCAGACGTCATCGCCGCAACGGCGGCCGGGTCGAATCGGTGAAACGCCGACCGCAGGTCGTCTCGCTTGTCGAAGACGATCCCCCATGACAGGCCGTTCTCGAAGTACGTCAGCACCAGCACCTCGAACAGCATGGCTTCGTCGTGCGTCGGCTGACCCCATTCGCGATCGTGATATCCGGTCAAGTCGCGACCGGTCTCGGTCGCCCAACGGCAACGGGTGACGCCGTCGGCTGCAGTCACGACGGTCGCCAGATGAGGTGGCACGCCGACACCCGCCATCGCCTTCATCCGGAGCCCCGATATGTCTGTGGCCGTTGGGCTTTCGTCATCGCGCCTGCGGATTCTCCAGGACCAGCGCGATGCCCTGCCCCGAACCGATGCACACGCCGATCACCCCGTACCGCGCGTTGCGTTCACGCAGTTCCGTGGCCACGGTCAGCACGTACCGGGTGCCTGAGGCCCCGAAGGGGTGTCCGGTGGCGACTGCTCCCCCGTTCGGGGTCAGCTTGTCGTCGGGGATGGTGAAACCGTCCAGCTGATGGGACAGTTCGCGCACCACCCCGAGCGCCTGGGCGCTGAAGGCCTCGTGGATCTCCCACACGTCGACCTGGTCGGGTGTGAGCCCGGCGCGTTTGAGCGCCATGGGAATTGCGAACGCCGGCGCGAGTCCCATGATCAACGGATCGATGCCGTACACCGCGGACGACACCACCCTGGCCAAGGGTTCGACGCCCAGTTCGGCTGCCTTCTCCCCCGATGCGATCAGGATGGCGCTGGCCCCATCGGTCAACGGTGACGAGTTACCTGCGGTCATCTGCGTGGTGCCGGACTGGGCGGGCAGAGCGGCCAACCGTTCGGCGGTGGTGTCATCGCGAATGAACTCGTCGTGCTCGAAGGTGCGTGCCGGTGTCTTCTTGGTGGCCGCGATCGGCACGGGCATGATCTCCTTGGCCAGCCGGCCGGAGTCGCGGGCCGCCGCAGCCCGGACCTGGGACCGCAAGGCGAATGCATCGATCTCCTCGCGGCTGAATCCGTAGCGGTCGGCGACGTTCTGCGCCGTTTCGATCATCGAGATGTAGGCATTGCGCGCCAACAGAACCGGGTTCGGTGGGCCGCCGGCGCCTGCCCACATCGTGTCGAGCATGAAGACCGGACCGCGGGGGGCGAACGGTGCGTCCCCCTTCATCAGTGCCCAGCCCGAGCGCGACATCGATTCCACCCCGGCGGCGAGGCCGAGGTTCAGGTCGCCGGCCTTGATCGCGTGGCTGATGCCGACGGTCGCGCTGACCGACGATCCGCAGAACCGGTTGATCGTGGCACCGGGGACGCTGTCGGGGAAGCCCGCGGCAAGGGCAGCCCATCGGGCGACGTCGCCCATGCCCTCGTGTGCCGTGTTCACACAGCCGGCGATGATGTCCTCGACCTGCTCGAGTGGTATGCCGACACGCTCACAGGCACCTCGCATCGTCATCCCGAGGAGATCGTCGGTTCGCAGGTGCGACAACGATCCCCCGTACCGCGCGAACGGTGTGCGGGTCCCGCCAAGAACGAATGCGTCAGTCATCGCAGCACTCCCGATGGTTGGTGTGAAGTGTGTTGGCTTGCTCAGTGTCGTCCATTCGGCGAGCGTCGGACAGTGTCCTACCCAACGCCCTACCCAACGCGGGGAACTTCGATGAATCCCGGTATCCCCGTCTCGACGACGGAGTTGAATCGGTGGCGCGTCTCGAGCTCGTTGATCTCCTGAATCGCGTTCTCGGGAAGCGCGGTGACGTCGAAGTTCTCGCTGATGCGCGCCGGCCTGACCGTTGAGGTGAGAACGGCGGTGCCGCGCTGAATGCCCCAGGCCAAGAGCACCTGTGCGGGCGTCTTCCCGTAGCGCTGGGCCAGGGACTCGATGAGCGGGTCGTCGAGCAGCCGCGGTTCGATCGCATGCCCAAGTGGAGCGAAGGCCAACAGGATGATGCCCGCTGTCGTGCACAGTT
Source organism: Mycobacterium sp. (assembly GCA_025963195.1). GTDB lineage: Bacteria > Actinomycetota > Actinomycetes > Mycobacteriales > Mycobacteriaceae > Mycobacterium. The sequence goes on from JAOPVF010000119.1 coordinate 2,892, forward strand.
CCTGGAGGTCCCATTGCGGGTGATAGGGATGCGACTCGACCTCCACGACGGCCGGCTTGATTCGAGCGGAATCGACGATCCTGCTGGTGCGCTCGACGTCGATGTCGGACACGCCGATCGCCCGGGTAAGTCCGTCGTCGACAAGGGATTCCATCGCCGCCCAGGTTTCCTCCAAGGTGACTCCGTGGTCATACACGACGTCTCCGTGCTCGTCGCGGGGATGTTGGTCGTCGCCGGGCTTGAACGCATACGGGGTGTGCATCAGGTACAGATCGACGCTGTCCAGGCCGAGCCTGTTCAGGCTGGCCTGCAATGCGGGCCTGACCCGTTCGGGACGATGGTTGTTGTTCCACAGTTTGGTGGTGACGAACAGGTCCTCGCGACGGACGGTGCCCTCGGCGAACAACTCCTTGAGCGCTGCGCCGACCTCCGCCTCGTTGCGATACCGCTCGGCGCAGTCGAGGTGGCGGAAACCCGCCTCGACCGCAGCCTTGGTCGCATTGCGCGTCTCTGCGGCATTCGACACCAGGGTGCCGAACCCGAGCGCAGGCATCTCACCGTCTCCGTTGTTCAACGAGAATCGGTGCAGACGTGGGTTCTCGATCGATGTCATGTCCTTCAAACTCCTTGCTGGTAGTTGTCTTTCGGTTGATTACGCTTGCTTGAGGAAGGCGACCGCCTCGGCCGTCGTCCATACCGCGCTTGCCAGGAATCGGTAGTTCACCAACGCCGCGAGGTAGCCGTCGCCCTCGGGCAGGCGTGGGCCTGCCGTGGCGTCCTTGATGGCGACGACCTCGAAACCTTGCTCGACGAGCTCGCGCATGTGGCCTTCGACGCACAGGTTGGCGGCCATCCCGGCCAAGATGACCTGGTTGACGCCGCGCTTGCGCAACTGGAGCACCAGGTCGTTGGACTCGGGGCCGACGATCTTGTGCGGGGAGGCGATCACGGTGTGCCCGTCGTGGATGTGGTGCTGGTAGTCGGGCAGGAAGTCGGCGCCGGAACCGTTGAAACCGTCCGTCGTGTACGCGCCCTGGCGTCCGAACATGCCGACGGAAGCCATGAACTTCTCGAGCGGATCGCCGAACTTCCACTGCTTGTCGGTCGGGTAGAAGTAGTGCGGCGACACCGCGACGGTGATTCCCGCGGCTTTCGCGGCGTCGAACAGTTCGCCGATGTGGGCGACGGTGCCGTTCTCGGTGATGCTGTCCCCGAACACCGGCCACGACGCACCGTCGGGGCTGAGGAAGTCGATCTGCGGATCGGTGACCACGAGCGCGGCGTGCGCGGGGTCGAGCTCGAAGTCCGATCTCGGCAGCGCAGGATTCTGTGGCTCGGCGTAGATGCTCTGGTCTGTCATGGGGTCCTCGCGGGTCGGCCTCGGATCGGTCTCGTTTAATATAGACGACCAGTCGTCTATATATAGTCCCGTGCGGATGTGATCTGCCCGACCACGACGGATCAGCGCAGAAGTGCCGGGATGGTCACCGCTTCGAGCCGGTCATACGGGGCGCGACTGCGGGTCACCTTCCCGCGAAGGGCCGCACCCTCCCACGCCTCGATCAGCAAGGACGCGAGTTCCGCCGCGTCGAGGTCCGCCCGGATGCCACCGGAGTCACCCTGGCCGGAACGCACACACGCAGTGAGCGCCTCGCCCCAGCGGTCGAGAATGCGGACGAGTTCGGCACGCGCCGGCTCGCTGGAACCGCCAAGCTCCAGCGATAGGTTGCCAATCAAGCAGCCCAGCAGGAACTCTCGGGCCTCGTGCTCGTCCGCGAGAGCGTGAAAGAAGCCGGTGATGCGCTGTTGTGCCGGCCCGTCCCCGGTGAGGATCGGAAGGAGCCGCGCCTCGATGTCGGACCAGTAGTGTTCGAGGATCGCCGCGGAGAAGGCTTCCTTGCTGGGGAAGTAGGCGTAGAACGATCCCTTCGGCACGCCGGCGGCGTCGGTGATGTCCTTGACTCCACTGGCGGCGAATCCCCGTGCGTGCACGCGGTCGAGGCCCGCGTCGAGCAGGCGGCGGCGCACATCGGGGTTGGGTGGTCGCGGCATGTCATCGATGTTAGCCGACCGGTCGCTTATCTTTCATGGCGTTCGCCTCATCGGTGCGGTCAGGTGAGTTCGAGGCCACCGTCGACGGTGAGGATCTGCCCCGTCAACCACGTGGAGCCCGGGTCCGCGAGATGCACGATCCAGTCGGCGATCTCCTCGGGCTTGCCCCGCCGGCCGAGCGGAATCTGTGCTGCCTCATCCTGTTTGATCTTCTCGACCACGTCGTCCGGTAATCCTGCAGCGGCGAGGGCCTCGCTCTCGGTGGGGCCCGGGGCGACCGCATTCACCCGCACGTCTTCTCCTGCGAGTTCCAATGCCCAACTCCGAGTGAGCATCTCGATGGCGCTCTTACTGGCCGCGTAGTGCGACCCGCCTGGCAACGGCCTGTGACCAAAGGTGCTGGAAACGTTCACGATCGAACCGCGAACCTCGCGGAGATGCGGAAGAGCCGCGCGGGCAAGCAGACTGGGGGCGGTGACGTTGAGGGCGAACAGCTCCGTGATGCGAGCTCCTGTGACCTCACCGAGCGGAACGATTGCAGCGGCCCCGGCATTGTTCACCAGCACGTCGACCCTCCCCCACCGGTGAGTCGCCTCGGCGACGACGGCCTCGGGCGCGCCGTCGGCGCACACGTCGGCGACGAACGTCGTCACCGCAGGATGTTCGCTGGCGGTCTCAAGCAGGCTCGCCTCGCGGCGTCCTACGCCGAGAACGTGGGCTCCCGCATTGGCGAAGGCGACCGCGGTGGCACGACCTATCCCGGATCCAGCTCCGGTGACGATCACGGTCTTGTTGGCAAAGCGATTGTCGGGCACGTTGATACGAACGCATGGAGCGCCGTCAGTCATCCAACTCCGAGTCGAGCGCACCGGCGGCCAGTGCTGCGACGTTGACCTTGGTGAGCACCTCTCGCAGATCCTCGAGCTCGGCGAGCTCGACCCCGAGGCGCTCGACCACCGCCGGCGGAACCTTCAACGCCTGCGTGCGCAGGGCGCGACCCTTCGCGGTGAGCTCGATGTGGGTGGTGCGCTCGTCGGCCGCGCTGCGCTCCCGGGTGATCAGGCCTTGCGCCTGCAGGCGTTTCAGCATCGGTGAGAGAGTGGCCGAATCCATCTGCAGCAATGCGGCGATGCCCTTGACCGACAGCGGCTCGCCATCGGCCTTCTCGTTGTCCCACAGCGCCAGCAGCACCAGGTACTGCGGATGGGTCACCCCGAGCGGCTCCAGCAGCGGCCGGTACACCGCCAGCACCGCGCGGTTTGTGACGGCCAGTGCGAAACACACCTGCCGTTCCAGCGAGAGCGGATCGATGTCCGCAGCGACTCCCTTGCCCATCACCGCATCCTACTCGGTTGATTAGACCACTATCCAGTAGTGCATTATCTATTAGTCGCCTCATCACTGGAAGTTGGCGTGAGCGACAGGGGGCACTCGTTACGTCATCGACGGCGCCGGTCACGGGGAACTTGGCGGGCAGCCGCAGCTGTGGTCGACGACCGTCATGGCCGAGGTGGTCGGGTTCCTGAAGACGAAGTTACGCTGACGCCGCCGATACGGGCGTGGCCGCGAGGATGTCGACCGCGCGGTCGACTGCCGTCTGGCCGTTGAACCCGATCCAGTCTTGGTAGTGGATGTGCGGGTTGCGGACGAGGAAGTCCCCCACCACGATCCCCGTCTTGACCACTTTCGCGAACGTCTCTGGTGTGTTGGCGAGGTTCAGTAGGTCCAAGAACTCGTTGGTCTGGATCAGGGTGATGATCTTCAGTGCGAACGGCAGATCGAGTTCGAGGGCGGTGAGCGCCTCGTACCCGAGGTGAAGCAGAGTGTCGTCGGTCGTGGTCGCATACATGTCCCCGTCGAGCACGAAATCATAAGTACGCGAGCGGAACTCGGTCGGTGTGTAGATCCGCGAGATACCGGCACCGACGGGGTTGTTGCCGAGCAGCGTCGGCCCGGGTGGGCGGCAGGGGCTGCCGAAGGTGACGACGTCCAGCAGATCGCCGGCACGATGCGCAAGCGGCTGACCGGGCAGCATCAAACCCAGCGTGCGCACCACCACTTCCGCGCCCTGGCTGTAGCCGCAGAGGTAGAACTTGCCGGCATTCATGAGGATCAGACGGACGAGTTCCGCCATGCCGAGCGCGACCGACTCGTTGTAGCTGAGGAACGGGTTGGGGTAGAGGAACCCCGATGCGGGATAGCCGACCGGTTGGTTGCGGACGCGACCCATCTGTTCGAGGCGCCAGCCCACGTCGAACTGCGGTCCCTGGAACGGGGTGCTCCAGGTGCCGGAGGCGTTGTAGAAGAACGGCAGATTGGTCGGCAGCGGGGATGGTTGATCGAAGGTCAGCCGGAGCCGGCCCAGGGTCAGCGGGCCGGCGATGCCGTCAGCCTGCAGCCCGGAACGTCGTTGGAACTCCTTGACGACCGCGGTCGTGGCCGGCCCGTAGTCGCCGTCGACCACGAGGTTGGAGTAGAGCGGGTAGTCACGGTTCAGCCGGGCCTGAAGCAGCCGGACCAAGTCGTTGTCGTCGCCGGGTTTCAAGATGACAGCCATCGCGAACCTCCTTGTTCTGCAGCCGTTTCACGGTCGATGCTACGCCGATCGTGTCGGCGGTCACCGAGGCCAAGCCCACCCAGCTACCTCGATGATCATCACCTGATTACCTTGTGCTGCAAGGCTTCTTGCTCAGCGCAGCGTCGGCAAAGTGCGACGGCTTCGCTGAACTTTTCGACGGGAATCGGCTGCCCTTCCGGCACACGCAGGGCGCCGCTCTCGGCGAGTCGAATCGTCCGGACGGCAACGTCTAGTAAGAAGTGCGACGACGGCGTCGCTGACGGAACTAGAATCGTCGTCGTGGGAGGGACCTTGCGGGTCGACCCGGAGCGATTGCGCGCCGCAGCGGCAGCACAGACCGAAGTGAGCACGTTCGTGTCCGGCATGGCGGCCGGGCAGTCGATCACGAGTGCAGGCACTGGCATGTCGGGCCTGCTCAGCGAAGCCGCGTGTCAGTTCGCCGGCACGGCATTCGACACCGCGGCCGGCGTCGTGCACGAGGAGTTGACGGCGCACTCGGCCAAACTGTCGGCCGCCGCTGATCGATACCACCAGATTGACGAAGAACTAGGTCGTCGCCTGCGCAAGTTCGCCCAGTGATCGCCAACCCGGCGGCGGGGTCGAATGCGACGGTCGCTGGGCCTGCGTCATGCCGGTGACCGTTCCCCAAGTGGAAGCGTCACGGCCGGAAGGACTCACCCGATCTGCGACGGAACTCGGCCAGAAAACATCGGGTCTGGCCTCGCAAATCGCGGCTCAGAAGGCCACGCTGGATGGCTTGCGGAGCGGTTGGCACGGCGCCGCCTCCGACGCGGCGATCGGGAAGGCCGAGACCACCCTGCAGCGGATGCGACAGTTGCACGACGCCATGACCCGGGCACAGACCGTCCTGCAGCAGGGCGGCACCACACTCATCCAGACCCGGACGAACGTGCTGCAAACCGTCAGCCAGCTGAGCGGCCAGGGCTGGCAGGTAGCGCCAGACGGGACGGTGTCGGTACGGCCCGGAAGCCCGCTGGATCAGTTCGCGAAGATCAGCCCGGCCAATGCCATGAAGATCCAGCAGCTGGCCGCCACGAATTCCGTCAACGTGAAGGCACAGTTGGCTGCGTTCGACGCCACCGACCGCGCACTCAGCCAGAATCTTCGCACCGCCGTCGGGGGCCTGGACGGAGCACCGTTGAACGTCGGGCCTGGCAGAATCCCGCCGCCGGAGGCACCGCCGTACGACACCGGTGCCGAGATCCCGGTGGGCAAGAGGCCGGAGGACGTCAACAAGTGGTGGAATTCGCTCCCCCCGGAGAAACGAGAACAGCTTCTGAAGGATTGGCCCGACAAGTTGGGCAACCTCGACGGCATTCCCGTCCGAGCCCGCAGCGAAGCGAACACAACCGTCATGCATCACGACATCGACCGCCTCGCCGAAGTGGCCGCAGCCCGTGGCGTCACCGTCGACGAGGTCAAGGCCCACCCCGACCTCTACGGCATGGCCGGAGAGATGATGGACCGCTACAACAATGCAGTGCAGGTCGAGAAGGCGCTCGACTACAACGCGAGCAAGACGGGTGCTGAGACGTTCCTTCAGATCTACCAGCCGGAGAAGTTCGGTGGTGCGGGCCGAGCCGCGATCGCCATTGGCGACCCCGACGCGGCGGTCAACACCGCCGTCGTGGTGCCGGGAACCAGCCACAGCGTTCTCGAAGGATGGATGGGCAGTGACGACGCGATCAACATCTTCAAGGAGAGCAGGGCGGCGGGCGGCAACACGCCGACGTCGGTCATTGCGTGGATGGGTTACGACGCACCGGACAGTTTGTTCGATCCGCAGGTCGGCCAAACCGGACTGGCCCACCAGGGCGGCCAGTTGCTCGCCTCCGACGTCAACGCGCTCGCCGCCACCCACACCGACGGAGTGCCCGCTCACGTCACCGCCATCGGCCATTCCTACGGATCGACGACGGTGGCCGACGCAGCGGCCGGCTATGGAATGCACGTCAACGACGTCGTGCTGGTCGGATGCCCAGGAACCGACATGGCGCAGAATGCGTCGGACTTCCATCTGCCCGAGGGGGGTCACGTCTACGTCGGCTCGGCGTCGACCGATCCCATCACGTTCCTCGGCGGCGTCGGTCAAGCCCATGTCCCTGGCACCGACATCACCGTCGCGCTGGGCGCCGATCCGTCGGTTGACGGTTTCGGGTCGACCAGGTTCAAGGCCGAGGTGCCCGGAATCACGTTCAACGACCACAGCTACTACTACAAACCCGGGACCGAATCGATGTTCAGCATTGGGGACATCGCCTCCGGCCACGGCGATGCACTGGAACACGACGGAATGACCGCGCCTCACCGCAACTCGGTAATTCCAGACATCGCGACCACCGTGTTTCCCTTCATCCCGTCGGTCGACATCGACCCGGAGCTCTATCGATCACCGACCAGCGGACATCACCACACCTAAGGAGCTTGCGACTTGGACGGCACACGGCGCATATTGGCCATCGTCGCGGCGGCGACCCTACTTGCAGGATGTGGAACAGTGGAATCACTAATCAACGGCGTGCCGAATCCGATGACACCAGAACAATCCAAGGCCCAAGTGATCGACGCCGCAACCGATGTCAGCCGCGCAGTGGCGCGACCCGTTGCGTCTGCGAACTTCTCGCACGAGGCGTGCAACGACCAGGGCGAGGCACCCTTCCGCGGAGTCGTCAACATCTTCTACTCGGCGCCGGCCGATCCCGCTGCGGCGTCCGCCGCGTTCGACGAAATCACGCAACGTCTTCAAGCCGCGGGCTGGGCCGGGGACAGCGGCTTCAAGAGCCACGGAACGACTCTGAAGAAGAACAACGTGGATGCAGTCCTCTACCGAGCCGATGTCAACGTCCCGAAGGTGAACATCGTCCTCTACGGCGAATGCCGCGATATGACGACGACCAAAGCCCAGACCGGAACCGTCGAAGACATCATCCTGCCCTGAGTTGCGGCAAGATGTCGCAGGTGGCACGGCCGAAGAAATCCATCCTGACCCCCGAGGTCGTGGTGGCCGCCGCCATCGCGATGATCGGTGAGGGCGGCCTGGAAACATTCAGCATGCCCAAGTTGGCCTTGGCGCTCGGGGTCCAAGCGCCTTCGCTGTATCACTACTTCGCCAGCAAGGACGCGCTGTTCGCGGCGGTGGCGCGGACGGTGCTGACTCCCGACGCGCCGACCGTACTGCCATCGGATACGCACTGGACCGATTACCTGGTGGCCGTGTCCGTGGCACTGCGGCGCACGATCATCGCCCATCCCCACTGTGCGCCATTGGTCGTGCGATACATGCCTCGCGAGAACATGTTCGACGAGTACGAACAGATGTGTCAGTTCCTGGCCGCTTCCGGGGTGCCGGCCCGACTGCACGTACGAATCGTCGACGGCATGACGGCGCTGACGATCGGGGCCGCCGTTCTCAACGAGAATGCCGCCGACTACGCGCCCAACGGTGCCGGGCCCAAACCCGATCCCGGCGCGCATCGCGCACTGCAGACCGCGCTGACCGCGATCGGCGACATCACCTCCGACGAGCTCTTCGAAACGTTCCTACGGAGCTATCTGGACAGCATCGTCGCGGCGATCCCCGAGACGGTTCCCCGCAAGGCCCCGGCCCGACGCAAAGGCAAGGCCCGCTAGCCCGTCAGTGGTCAGGCTTCGAGCCGGGCGCGGATGCTGGTGAGTCGTTGTTCCAGCTCGGCGCGGTCGATGACGCCGCGAGCGACCAGCGAGTGGGCCAACGACACCAGCTGACTCTCGGGATACGGCAGGCTGGAGTACACGGTGGCCGACAGGACGTCTTCCTCGTCGCGCCGCTCCTTGAAGCTCGGGATGTCGGCGTCGCACGCGGCGTGGTCGAGGGCATCGCAGAGGCCGTCCAGACTGGTCTTCCACGGCGGTACGGGGTTCTCGACGCCGTACTTGGCGGCCATCACGGGCCACACCTGATTGCGTTGCACGATGTGCTGCAACGGCGCGATGGCAGTCGGCTCGATCGAACCGGAATCCTCTGTCGTACTCACGTTTTCGTCCCTCACGTGATCAGGGATGGACGGCGGGTCGGGTGTCGGTGATGACGTCGGTGGTGACGCCGGCCTTCGGCACGGCGACGCCGATCAGACTGTCGCGCGTGATGATCTCGACCAGCTGGTCTTCGCTCCAGCCGTCGGTCCCCTCGGGCCGCATCGGCATCACCATGAACCGGTGCTTCTGGTTGGAGTCCTCCACGCGCACCTCGACGTCGTCGGGCAGATAGAGCCCGAACTCCGAGAGCACCTGGCGTGGCGACCGGACCAGACGGCGGCGGTAGTTGGGGGTGCGATACCACTCCGGTGAATTGCCAAGGATCGGTCGCGGATAGCACGAACACAGCGCACAGACGATCACGTGGTGCAACGTCGGTGTGTTCGCAAGGATTTGGAACGCCATGAAGTCGCTCGGCGTTCCCCATCCAGTGGGTTCGAACCAGTCGACGCCGACCTCCTTGCTGGCGGCCATCGGGTCGGTGAGCGCGAGCTCCTTGAAGGCCGGGTCCAGCCACGCCCTGGCCACCAGCCGCGCGGCGGGCGTGGGTCCGATCTGCTCGGCGAACTCGGTGAAGTGCCGATGATCCTCGAGGGTGAATATCCCCTTCTCGATGCACAATTCGCGCAAGGCGATCTCGAGGACTTCGAAGTCGGTGATCTCGTCCACCATGGGCTTCACGGTGCGATCGTGGTCATGATCGTGGTCAGTCATGTGGATCCTCTCTGCAAGGAGTCGGCCGCGGGGTTCTGGGTCAGTTGGCTGCGAGCAGCGCGCGCTCGGGGAGTTCCGTCTGCAAGGTGTCGGTGGCGGTTCCGGTGTAGCCGTACCAAAGCTCGGACTGGTTGAACCGAACGACGTACATCCACTCCGGCGTGGCGTCGGGGCGGTCCCAGGTCTCGTCCTCCGCGGCTGGGGTTTCGTAGGCGAGCGCGGCTATCTCACCCTTGGCACCCCGGACGTACTCCGGTGTGCGGGTGTAGAAGAGGGCGGGCTCCTCACGAACCACCACCGGGTCACCGACCTTGAACTTGGCGGGTCCGGCCTTACCGGCATACACCCCTGGGTCGCCCTTGCCGACGGCCTCGATGTGGTGGCTGTTGCGTTTGACGTTCGCACCGTCGCCCTCGAACTTCGGCTCCGCGTCGACCGTCTTGCCTTGGATGCCACCGGCGTAACGCTCCTTGACCTCCAGCATCCGGTCGTTCAACTCACCAAGGCTGATGTGGTGCTTCTCCACCAGGACGCGGCCGACCGCCCACAGCCATCGCGCGTAGTACGGAAGGCCGAGATAGATGGCGCGCCCGACGTCGACGTTGCCGATCCTGCGACGTTCCTCCGACAGCCAGATTCCGCGCGCCCCAAGGACTTCGCACATGACGTAGGTCAGTTCTTCCCACTTCTCGTACTGCTTGTTCTCGTACTTGATCGGCGCATCCGGCTCTCCGCCGACGTCGTGGGACGTCTTCATGTATGCGGTGAAGTAGTCGTGGTCGATGAGATCGGGCGTCGGCGCGTCCACGATCTCCGGATAGGACGACTTCAAGCGCGATACCAGATCCAGGTGTGCCGCACGCTCCGCCGCAGTACTCATGAGGATTCCTTTGGGGTCGGTCGGAGGAAATCTGGCGCAGACGTGATCTTGATCTCGGTGGCCGCTAACAGCATATGACCGTCGTACCGAATTCCGCGGGGTAAATCCGACGGCCGTCGGCGTGTGCGCGATTTACGCCACCCGCGTTTCGGGACTGGATTCGACAGCCCATCATGCCCTCCACTGAAATGACAGCGTTGCGGTCGGCTGGCCCGCGGTTGATTCCGGTAGCTGCGCGATAACTCTGCTCACCGCCTCCGGTCGAACTGAGTCTCCCTAAAGACCATAGATTAACAGTGCCCATAGCCTCTCGCAACCCTCCGTGGGCAAACTCTTCTCATTGATGTACGTCAGCCGTTCCGTGGGACTTTCCTGTGACTCTGCGGTTGCACAGGACGTCGCTTGATCTTGAATCCGACTAAACAACCATATCTAGCAACGTGTTATGTGTTTCCTGATCGCCAGACGGTTTGGCATGAACGCAGCGACACGCTTGCCCTGCCTGCCCAGAGCGATCGGTCACGGATGGTTTCAGCAAACCATGTGCCGATAGCTGAGCCGTCCGCCCAGGTAACCTCGCCCTCCCACCATCCGGCCAATGTCAGCCGCCAGGACAACTGCTTCGCTCCCCCGCGTGGACCAGTTTCGAATTCAGGTCCTTCCGGCGGCGATCTCCAGGGCTGGGCCATCGCGATGTTGCCGATCACTGTCTTTCTTGCCTCGGTGCTTATTGCTATGTCGGCGTCCACTAAGGAATGGCATCGGTACTCGGCACGACGATGGTGGTCCGGGAATTTCGTCCGCGATGCGTGACACTTCGCTGAGCAGTTCGCCGGTGGCGGTGTGGCCCTTGGCGAGTTTGAAGTTGACAGCGATCACACTGCTCCTGAGTCTTCCCGTGCAGGTCGCCGAGACGGTGGCGATCAATCCCGCGTTGGCCATCAGCGGTATCGAGATCCTGAACCAGTGGTGCTAGAGGCACGATTATCGGGCGCTCGTGCAGGACTGCACCTACGGCCATCGGCGTGTGGTCGGAGAACAGCCTCGACCGCACCGTCGTGGTCGCCCGTGTACGGGCGCCCATCGACCTGATCGGAGAACGATGTTCAGCACGGAGGGGACCTTGCGAGAGTC
>JAOPVF010000121.1 GCA_025963195.1 Mycobacterium sp.
CCGCCACGGCCGAATCAGCTTGCGCGCCAAGCATGTCGCGAAAGGACTGCTGCCATCCCGGGCTGAGCGCGGGCAGGTCGACGGCGTGCTTCAGTTGATCCATGTCGCGGTCGGGCAGATAGAGCAGGGCATCGACGTCGGCGACCGACAGTTCGTGCCTGCCTCGGCGGGTCAGTTCGATGGCGTCGCCGGCCTCGACGTGCCCCTCGTGGATGACCCGCATGTAGAAGCCGGGACGGTGATGGGCGACCAACAGGTTGGGCATCTCGGGTTCACCGAGGCGCATGCCGACGCGAAAGCAGGTGACACGTGGCTGGGTCACCTCGAATTCGGCCTCACCGACGCGGTAGCGGTCCCCGATGCACACCTCGTCGTCCCCGAGACCGCTGACGGTGAGGTTCTCCCCGAAGTGACCAGGCACGAGGTCGTCACGCCCGAGGTAGCTGCGCCAGTAGGCGTAGGAATCGGTCTGATACACCAGCACGGCGCGCTGTTCGCCTCCGTGCCCGGCCAGGTCACCCTGCCCGTCGCCGTCGACGTTGAGCCTGCGCACCACCACTGGACCCTCGACCGGGGTCTTCCATGCTCCGGTGAAGACCGTCTTGTCGTGCCAGGGCACGTTTTTCGGCCTACCGACGTTCACGGAAACCAGTCTCGCCACCTGAGGTTCCTTCCGACGACCCCACCCACGTTAGCCGTTTGTCGACACGGCGAACGCCCGACCGACACACTGGGTTGAATGTCCCATAATGTGGTACGGAGTCGATAGCCTCGAACGATGGCGGCCATCGACACATCCGATGAGCAGCGGTTGACGCCCAAGGGACGCGCCACCCGCGAGCGGATCGTGGAGGCGGCCGCCGAGCTGATCCTCACCGACGGCTACTCGGCGTTCAACATGGACGGGGTGCGTGAGGCCGCGTCGGTGAGTGGCTCTCAATTGGCCCACTACTTCGCCGACAAGCAGGCACTCATTCGCGCCGTCCTGGTCCGCCAGATCAACGTGGTGCTGGAGTTTCACCGACGCCCGCAACTGCACGGTCTGGAGTCGTTCGACGACTTCGAACGCTGGATCGACTTGAACATGCGCCACCTGCGCCGCGTCGGTTACGAGGGCACCCCCACCTTCCACGCCCTCGTCGGCAGGCTGGTCAAGTCCGACGCTTCCACCCGGCAGACACTCGGGGAGGCCTACTGGCAGTGGATCACTCTGCTCGAGCAGGCGCTGCGACGGATGACGCAGCACGGCGCTCTCGTTGCCGATGCCGACCCCCGGCGGCTGGCCATGGTCATCGTCGGCGTCCACCAGGGCGGCGGCACCGTGGCCTTCGCCTATCGCCAGGAATGGGCGCACGCCGACGCCGTGCGATTCGCGGTCAACTACCTGCGCACGTTCGCCACCGATCCCGCCGAACGTGCGCCACGCCCGGCCCGCCGCCGCCGCGTCTCCAAGGTCACCCGGATGGACGACGACACCGTGCATTTCACCCGCAAGGGACTCGAGACTCGGTCGCGGATCATCGAGGCCGCCGCGGAGTTGATGCTTCAGAACGGCATCGCCGGGACCAGCATGGAAGATCTGCGAAGCGCGGCCTCGGTCAGCGGATCGCAGATCTCGCACTACTTCCAGGACAAGCGTGACCTGACGTGTCGGGTCATCGATACGCGCCGCAACGGGCTGATCGCGCTTCACACTCGGCCGGACATGGGTGCACTCGACGACCTCCAGTCGCTGCAGGCATGGGCGGATGCCTGCGCGGCCGACGCAGAAGCCGTCTACCGCCGAAATGGGTGCAGCTACGGGTCACTGGCGGGCGAACTACTCGAAGCCGATGACGACGTGCTCCGCGTCGTGACCGCCGGTTACGACCAGTGGCTCGCGTTGTTTCGCGCCGGTCTCGCAGCCATGCGTGAGCGCGGTGACCTGATGCCCGAAGCCGATCCGCGTCATCTCGCCGTTGCGCTGGTGGTCGCGCACCAGGGCGGCGCGATGGTCAGCCACGCAACGAACGATGCAGAACCGATGCGGGCGGCCGTGATGGCCGCCACCGAATACGTGCACTCGTTCAGCGCCAAATCCTGACTGCGAACTGATTTCCCGTCGCTTCGCTCGCCACCCGGGAGCTGTCTCACAGGGAACTGTCAGCACACTCCCACTTGCCGGTGGGGCGAACTCCTGGACATTCTGGGTGGAGTAGCCCACAATTATGGGTTGTATGACCCAGTGGGGTGACTGTTCGGGAAGGATCACCATGGGACTGGCATGGCAGCAGGGCCCATTGGGTATCGGATCGGTCGGACGGTTGCTCAGCCCGCACCCGTTGCCGGAACGGTTGTCATTCGCGGAACCGTTGCGCCGGCGGATGAGGGTGCGCTTCGGCGGGGACTGGATCGCCGACAGCGAGGACGTAGTGCTCCTGCACGAACCCGGCCGCTACCCGGTGGCGTACTTCCCGCGCGCCAGCATCGACCCCTGCGTGTTGGTCGCCGAAGACCGCGTCACGACTCATGCAGACCTCGGACAGGTGAACTGGTTCACCGTCGCCGTGGGCGAGCACATCGCCAATCGTGCAGCCTGGCAATATGCTTCGCTTCCGCCCCATGCAGAGGTACTGGACGGGCGGGTGGCCTTCGCCTGGCGGGCAATGGACGCGTTCTACGAAGAGGACGAGCGCATCGTCGGACACGCGGCGGACTTCTACCATCGCATCGACATTCGGGCGACCTCACGCCATCTCGAGGTCCGTGACGGCGGTCGGGTGGTCGCCGACACCCGCCACCCCCTTGCCCTCTACGAATCGGGCTTCGCCCCGCGCTGGTACGTGGCGCGTGACGACGTCGTCGAGTCGGCTCTCGAACCGATTGAGGGACAGACCTTCTGCCCCTACAAGGGGCTGGCGAACTACTACACCGTCGGCGGACGCAAGCGGGCGGCGTGGTCCTACGTCGAGGCGTGGCCGGAGGTCGCGCGAATCGGCAACCTGGTGTCGTTCGAGCCCGACAAGGTCGATGTCTTCATCGACGGCAAGCAGCTGCAGCCGGAACCGGGCCAAACCGTGATGGCACACGGCGTCGACCGCGGGCTGGACCCCGACGAGGTCCTCCAGAACGCGCGCAGATGACGGCGACCTTCGAAGTCATCATCCTGCCGGTCTCCGATCCCGACGAGTCGCTCCGCTTCTATTGCTATGGCGCCGGTTTCGACCTCGACGTCGACTACTCACCGGCGCCGAACTTCCGGGTCATTCAGCTGACGCCGCCGGGAGTCCCATCGAGCAGAGCTGACCGATCGGGGAGTGGCTGTCGGCGCGATCCGGCACGAGGACACCGAGGACGGTTGGCGCGGTTGCTTTCTTCCCGGCCACGATCCGGATCGCGCCGATTACGCGAGTTTCGCCGACTTCCGCGATCCCGACGGCAACGGGTGGGTGCTGCAGGAGCGTGGCCACCAAAACGTTGAACGTCACAAAGATGAACGTCATGCGAGGGGATGAACGTCATGGGAGGGATTTAACAGATGAACGAGCAAGAGTACGACGTCATCGTCTTGGGCGCTGGACCGGTCGGACAGAGCGTTGCCGCCCGCGCACGCGCAGGCGGGCTCTCGGTCGCGGTGGTCGAACGGGAACTGGTCGGCGGCGAATGCTCGTACTGGGGTTGCATTCCCAGCAAGGCGCTGCTGCGCCCCGTCCTCGCCGTGGCCGATGCTCGCCACGTGGACGGCGCCCGCGAGGCGGTCACCGGTTCCCTCGACACCGCGAAGGTCTTCGGCCGCCGCGATCGCTACGTCAGCAACTGGAACGACAGCGGCCAGGCCACCTGGGTCAAGAACATTGGCGCCGAACTCTTCCGAGGCCACGCCCGGCTAGTGGGCCCGCGTCGCGTCGCGATCGAGACCCCCGGCGTCAGTGTCGTCGTTCTCACCGGCCGCCATGCGGTGGCCATCTGCACCGGCAGCACTGCGGCACTGCCCGACATCCCCGGCATCGAGAAGGCGGCTCCTTGGACAAACCGCAAAGCGACTGACAGCAGCGACATCCCAGCACGGTTGGCCATCGTTGGCGGTGGCGGGATAGCCGTCGAAATGGCCACCGCTTGGCACGGTCTCGGATCAAGGGTGACGCTGTTGGCGCGCGACTCAGGTGTACTCCCAAGGATGGAGCCGTTCGTCGGCGAGCTCGTCGCGCGTGGCCTCACCGGCGCGGGGGTGACCGTTCGGACCGGGGTCTCCGTCACCGAGCTACGCCGCCGCGAGATTGCAGGACCACTGTGGGTGAGCCTCGACGACGACAGTGAATTGGAGGTCGACGCAATACTCTTCGCGATCGGTAGGACACCCAACACCGCCGATATCGGTCTTGAGACCGTCGGCCTCGACCCGGGAACATGGCTGGACGTCGACGACACCTGCGTGGTTCGTGGCGTCGACGGAGACTGGCTCTACGCGATGGGCGACGCCAACCACCGTGCCCTGCTGACACATCAGGGCAAGTACCAAGCCCGCATGGCAGGCGATGCCATCGTGGCCCGCGCCGCGGGTCATCAGCTCGACACCGTCCCGTGGGGCGCTCACGTCGCCACCGCGGATTCGCACGCGGTACCGCAGGTGTTCTTCACCGACCCCGAGGCCGCATCAGTTGGACTCACCGCCGCGGAGGCAGAACACCGGGGTCACCGCGTGCAGGTCGTCGACGTCAACATCGGCGACACGGTCCCCGGCGCCTTCCTCTACGCCGACGGTTACGGCGGGCGAGGCCGCATGGTCGTCGACGTCGACCACGGTCACCTACTCGGGGTCACCTTCGTCGGGGCAGGCGTTGCCGAACTGCTGCAGTCGGCCACCGTCGCAATCGCGGGACGGGTTCCGATTCAACGTCTTTGGCATGCCGTGCCGTGTTTCCCGACCATCAGCGAAGTATGGCTACGCCTGCTCGAAGCCCACCGTGACGCCCAACCGAATTCGACAGAGAAGGTAGATGCATGACAAGTTCACGCCGCACTATTGGGCGCCTAGTGGCCGTTGCCCCAGCCGCGATGCTGATCGGGCTTGGCGCGTTGATCGCAGCATGCGGCAACAACGAAACCCCGGCGCCGTCCAGCACGACGACCACGACGACCACCACACCCA
Organism: Mycobacterium sp.; assembly: GCA_025963195.1. Classification (GTDB taxonomy): domain Bacteria; phylum Actinomycetota; class Actinomycetes; order Mycobacteriales; family Mycobacteriaceae; genus Mycobacterium. The sequence continues at coordinate 5,129 of JAOPVF010000121.1, forward strand.
CGACATCGACGACGGTGCCGTCCAGTGCACCGGTGTCCCCGACCGAGAAGGACCTCAACCCCACCGGCGGCAACCTGTTCACACCACCGGTGAAAGCGGAACCTGCGCCGACGGAACCGCCTGGCGTGCACCGCAAATAATGAAACACCAACACATTGATAGGAATCTCATGTTGCGATTGCGTCGCTCCCGCGACTGGATGGCTCTCGTCGGAGGGGCGGTGCTCATTGCGCTTGGCGCGGTGACCGCTGCATGTTCGACCGGCAACCAAGCGCCGTCCACGACTACGACCACGACCACCACCACGCCGCCAAGCAGTGCACCGGTGTCCCCGACCGAGAAGAGCATCAGTCCCACCGGAGGGAATCTCTTCACACCGCCGGTGGTGGCACCCCCTGCGCCTGCGGTGCCCCCCGGCCAGCACCCGGGGATCAACGGGGTGTCGTGAGGCGAATCCGGAGCCGCCCCGGCGGCGACATCCGATCCCGGAGCCGCCCCGGTGGCGACATCCGATCACCGCAGCTTGACGACGACCTTGCCCTTGGCCGTGCGCTCTTCGAGCGAGGCGATGGCCTCGGCGGCGCGCTCCAGCGGATAGACGACGGGCTCGGGGGCGGT
>JAOPVF010000125.1 GCA_025963195.1 Mycobacterium sp.
GCCGTCGACTTCTCCAGGATGTGGACGCCGCAGGCGGAGCCGAGACCGATGACATGGGCGAGACCGACCTTCGCATTCGCGATCTGGCGGTCGCCTGCCTCACCGCGGAGGTGGTGGCAGACCTCCCAGACGTTGGCGATGCCGGTGGCCGCGATGGGGTGACCCTTCGATTCCAGGCCGCCCGACACGTTCACCGGTGTCGAGCCGTCACGCCACGTGGCACCGGAATTGAAGAAGTCAGCGGCGCCGCCCTCTTCGCAGAGCATCAGGTTGTCGTAGTGCACCAGCTCGGCAGTGGCGAAGCAGTCGTGCAGTTCGACCAGATCGAGGTCGCGTCCTACCAGAAGAGGTTCACCCTCGAGCAGATCATGAACGACGTCATGATCGCCTACCCGAACACGCGCCCGATGTGCTCGGCCAATTGCGACGGCGCCGCGGCCGCGGTCGTGTGCACCTCCGTCGTCGGTGACCTCGACGTTAGTACCTCGATACCGGCCGCCTACCGTCGGATCAGTCCCCGCGAGCGGGCGCGCCCTGCAGCTCCGCGGCGGCCGCTGCGAGCAGCGCGGCTCGGTCGCCGGTGAGCGGGGGATAGATGCGTTCACCGTTGATCACTCGCTTGGTGGCCTTGGCCGTTGCGCCGCTGCTGACGACTCGGCGGTCCCAGCCCTCGGTGTACACCGCGCCGGCCGGGCCGAGATCGAGAACGGTGACGTACCAAGGGATTCGCAGAGCCAGCATGGGCACACCGAGCAAGTCGCCGATCACGTTGTAGCCCGCATACCGACCCATCGGCCGACCGTGCTGACACGACATCACCGATAGGTGCTCGTCGTCCATCTTCGCCGCGGCCACGTCACCCGCGGCGAACACCCCCATGACGCCCTCGACGCGCAGGAAGTCGTCGACGGGCAGCCTGCCCATCCGGTCGCGTGGGACATCGAACTGGGCGGTCAAGGGGTTGGCCTGCATTCCTGCGCACCACACCACCGTTGCCGCTGGCACGACCTTCCCTGTCGACAGCGTCACGCTTCGCTCGCCGACGGCCGTCACCCCGACTCCGGTCATGGTCTCGACGTCGTTCTGCGCCAAGGCTTCCTCGATGATCGGACGTGCCGAATCGCCCATGTCCGAGCCTACGTGCGGGTTGCGGTCGACGAGGATCACCCGCGGTGTGACTCCGAGTGCGTCCGACAACATCGTCGGCAGCTCGGTGGCGATCTCGATGCCGGTGAGGCCGGCACCGACGACGACCGCCGTCGCGGTTGCGGGATCCCTCGGGCCTTGAGCCAGATCGCGGATGTGCGCCTGCAGTTTCATCGCGCTGTCGTAGGTGTCGATGTCGTACCCGAACTCGTTGAGCCCAGGAAGGTCCGGCTTGGCGACGCTGCTGCCCGCTGCCAGCACGAGGCGGTCGTAGCCAAGGGTGGCGCCGTGGGCCGTGCTCACCGTGGCTGCCGAAGCGTCGATTCCGGTCACGTGGGCGGTGATGTGGTCAATTCCTGCCGGATCGAGCAAGTCCCGCAACGGAATTCGGCACGGACTGAGGTCGGCCTCGTAGTTGCGGACCCGGATGTCGTGAAACGGCCGAGAGCTGACGACGGTGATGGCGACCTCGCCGGGGGCGACCCCGAGCTCGTCCAGCCGCCGCGCCGCGCCGAGTGCGGCCCACAGCCCGGCGAACCCGGACCCGATTACGAGAACACGCGAAGCCGCCATCGCCATGGCGTCACGCTACGCGGTCAGCGGATGACGGTCTCCTCCGCGCTGCAGAGGGTGGTCGCAACCGGTGAGCCGTCCTGGTTGGTCAGTACGGCGTCCCAGCGGACTTCACCGTAGTCGGCCGCCAGCCGCGGGGTCAGTTTCTTGGCGGTCAGGGAGACCGTCAGTGCGTCCCGGCCTTGACCGGGGTCAGGAACCGAATTGGCCAGCACCGGAACACGGCTGGGTTCGACGAACAAGCCGGCCGCGGGGGCTGCCGCACACCAACTGCAGCGACCACACAGACGACCGCGTCGCCGCGCTGAGCCGATTCGGGTCTCAGCGCGGCGACGGCACGTGCACGCAGCGGATCAGAACGGTACGTCAGTATCGTCGCCTGGCCACTGGTGGTAACCGAAGATGGCCGGGCTGGTCGGATCGGTGCCGTATGGCGTGACCGGATCGGTGTTGGCGCTCGCGATGGGCGCGAGGGCAATCGTGGCACCGATTGCGGCCGCGGCCATCAATGGTGCGACGTATTTGGTCATCGCCTTCATCATGTGCTCCTGTTCTGGTGACCTACTGCCGGATCAGAACGGCGTATCCAGCTGGCCATTCGTGGTGTTGGCCTCGTCGTGGTTCGACACGTGGTAGCCCGTCACGTACGGGGTGTGAGGATCACTGCCGAACGGCACCAGTGGGTCGGTGTTGGCGCTCGCGATGGGTGCAAGAACAATCGCTGCGCCGATCCCAGCCGCGGCCAGCCACGGTGCGATGTACTTCGCCGTCATCTTCATGATGTCCTCCTGACTCGTTGTTCGCCCCTTCTGGACTACGTAAATCATGTCGTTCAGGGGAGGCCACGTCGTCACGGCTGACACCCAGACTGGCCTTCCGGCTAGCCGGTATGTGCAGGTCACGCGTGTGGCAGGCGCCACTGGACAATCTCGGCTCGCGCTCGGGTCGACGGCTCGGGATGTCTACGGCTGCAAAGGCTTCGAGGTCGCGCAAAAACCTTCACGGCTGCTGCTGAAAGCCGAAAGCTGCTGCCGTTAAGGCTAATTGGAGCGCCTTGCGAACTCTCGGCAGGCCATCACTGACGGGGCGTCGGGCTCCCGGTGGGCGTCAGCGCGATGACCGGGATGGTCCGCGACGTCTTGCGCTCGTATTGGGCGAATCCCGGATACCGCTCGGCCTGCAGTGCGTACTTGTCGTCCCGTTCTGCGCCCTGCAATTCTGTGGCGAACACGAGATACCGGTCGCCGTCGGCGAGGTACATCATGATGCTGGTCCGCGGCTTCCCGCTGCGGGCACCGACCGTGTGCAGAAGGACGATCGGCGCACCCTCGAACGGGCCACCGACGCGACCGTGGTTGGCGTGGAACTCGGCGATGTTGCTTTCGTTGAAGTCATTGCCACGCTCATTGCAGCCTCCTCAGATCGACTGGCGATTCATAGCACCAACGTGCCGCGCGCTTCCCCGATTAACCGCCCTCGGCCTTCTGAAGTTCGCGGGCGCGCAATTCGAGAAGCAGTCGCGAGCCGAGCACTGCGGGTGCGCCGACCATCAACGGCCAGAACCTCGCATCCGGCGGCATCACGCACATCGCCATCAGAGCGATCATGCCGAGCATCAGCAGCCCGACCGTCGCCGTCATCAACCGGTCGCGATGGGGCAGCACTCGCAAGTACGTCCCGAGCCCGCCACGAGCCGCCGGCACGATGAGAACGGACTGCCAGATCACCAGCGCGACGAGGACGGCGAGCAACGCGTACCCGAACCCGACTGAGCCATCGCTCTCCTCCTTCACCGCGAACCGGCCGAGAACGAACACCGCGATGCACACCCAGAAGACGACCCGCGCCACGGCCATCGCCAGCGCGGCGTCGATGTTGTGCTGGGCAACGTCCATCCGCACGTCGTCGGCGGCGGCGTGCGCGAAGTGGCCCGCCGCGCCGAAGTGGTCCTTGCGCAGCAGGTGCACGCGGCCGAGATCGTTGCGCGCCATGGCGAGATTCGGGTTGAGCCGCAGCGCCTCGCGCAGCGCCTTTTCGGCAGTCGTCTTGTCGCCCTGCTCGACGGCCACCTGGCCCATCACGGCGTGGGTCTCGGCCTCGAGCGGCGCCAGTTCGACTGCCCTTTTCGCGTGGGATTTTCCGATGGTCGATTGGTAGCTGAAGTCATTGCATTCGGTACTACACCCGCTGCGCGATCCATGGCCGGCCGGTTCCTGCGAGTCGTCGAAGTACCCCGCGACGCCGTTGTACGGTCCGTGCTTGGCCATGACCGTTCGGGGCATCACCGTCAGGTCGATCGCGCACGTCCCACCAGCGGACCAGCCGACCACGCCCCAATTCGCGGGTTCCGAAGACGTACCAAACCGAGAAATCACGTACGGGCGGACTCCTTGGTCAGGTGATCGGCCGCGTTGCCCCATGGTCCGTCGACGCATTCGGTGTCGTTGTTGAAGCTTCCGCTGGAGTCGACGAAGACGAACACCGGGGCCACACCGCCATGCGTCCTGGCATAGTCGTCGATCACGCTCACTGCGTTGCCGGTGCGGATCCAGTTCGTGGGGTTGCTGAATTCGCCGGCGATCACCATCACCGCCGGGAGCTTTGGTGAAGCGCGCCCCGTGGACCACCGGCGCAGGTCAGTTGCGCGTGAGGTCCCGATGATCACGCGTTGACGGAGCCGCGGCCCGTGCTTACATCCGAGGCGTCACCCAATGAGCCACCGGCACACCACCGGGTTTTGCATGCAGGCGGCGTTGATGTCGGGCAAGGAGCCCGAACACGGCAGGCCGTTCTCCTGCACGCAACCAGCAGGCATGGGTGGACACGGCGTCCCGTCGGGCCTTACGCACGCCTGTTGCTCGGGCCCTGCGTAGGCAGGTATCGCGCTAGTGAATGCCGCGCCCAGAGCAACGGCTGCCGCTGCGCACAGTAGTTGGCTGAACCTCATGATTTACCGCTCCTCTCAGCGAAGCGGCAATGACCGCCAGTTTCCTGACCGTCACTAGCTGCTTGCCCAGCAAAACTGATCGACCGTTTTGACGCTAACTCTCGCCGGGCTCCTTCGAACCGGTATCCGCAACTTCGTTGGCAGGAGGTGTCGACATGACCGAGCACGGTCTACGTGCCCGTGACGGTCTGATCAGCCGTCGTCGGACCGGCGGGCCCGGGCGCGACGCTTGCCCTCGTGCATGGCGGCCACCCGGGCGACCGGGATGGTGCGGCCGTGTTCGATGAGGTCGTTCGGTAGGCGCTGCGGGGCCGGCATCGACTCGGCCCACGGGTCGCGGCCGCCGAGCGCGCCGATCGCCGTGTGCACCGTGAAGTCGGCGGGCGTGATCCGATCCAGATCGGACCAGTCCAGTGGGAACGACACGGGCGTCCCCGCGCGCAGCCGCGGACTGTAGGCGGCGGCGACCGTCGCCCCACCGGCCCTGGTGGAGTCCACGAACACCTTGCCGCCTCGGTCCTCCACGATGAACGCCGTCGTCGCGATGGCCGGATCGAGCGCTTCGGCGCGGGCGGCGAGTGCTCGGGTAGCGCCTGCAACGTCTTCGACAGGGGCGGCGTCGTCGATCGGCACGAACACGTGCACGCCCTTGGCGCCGCTGGTCTTCACTGCACCAGCCAGGCCGCAGTCGGCAAGTGCTTGACGAACCAGGTGCGCGACGGCGACCACAGCGGCGAAGTCACCGTCGGCCGGCGGGTCGAGGTCAAGGATCAGATGTGTTGGGCGGTAGATGTTCTCGGCCAGACCGAGTGTCGGATGGTACTCGATGGCGCGCTGGTTGGCCAGCCACAGCAGCGTGCGGCGGTCGTCGCAGAGCGCGTAGTGCACCTCGCGTTTGGATGCCTCGGCCCAGATCGGCACGGTGCGTACCCAATCGGGGGTGTACTTGGGGACGTTCTTCTGCATGAACGGCGCCCGCCCGCGCAACACGCGCAGCACGGTGAGGGGCCGGCCAACGAGCCCTGGCAGGATCCGGTCGGCCACTGCGTCGAGATAGTCGACCAGGTCACGCTTCGTGGCGCCGGCGTCGGGGCCGAGCGGCTGGTCGAGATTGGTCAGGTCGACCCCGTCGCGCTGCTCGCCGGTCGCGGGGCTCATGTGCTCACGATAGGGCGAGCCCGGGGATTAGCGGCTAATCCTTTCGCGGATCGTGTCGAGGGCGAAGCGCCCCGTCGACACCGGTCGGAACGCGCGGGCGGCTTCGGTCAATGCGTCACGCGAATCCGTCCTCAGCTCGATGTCGGCGGCGGCGACGTTGAACTCAAGCTGGTCCACACTCGACGCGCCTGGAATCGCGACGACACCGGGCAGGCTGATCAGCCAGGCCAGCGCCACCTGTGCCGGCTCGGCGTCGACCTCGCTCGCGACCTCGCGCAACGTACTCAACAGCGGTTCGATGCGGCGCAGGTTCTCGGTGCCGAACAGGGGATTGGTCGACCGAACGCCGCCGGGCCGGTTGTAGACGCCGTACTTGCCGCCCAGCAGCCCCTGGGCAAGCGGGCTGTACGCGATCACGATCCGGTTCTCGCGTTCGGCGAACGGGACGAGGTCATCGAGTGGTTGTGGATGTGCAAGCGAGAAATGGACCTGGTTGCTGATCACCGGCCTGCCGAGGGCTGTGTCGGCCTTGCGCCACCGCTCGAGCGAGTAGTTCGACACGCCGGCCGCGCCGATGCGACCCGCGTCGAGCAGGCTGCGCATCCCCGGCATGATCACCGAATCGGGGACGACTGGGTTTGGCTGGTGGACCTGGTAGAGCGGGATGCGGTCCAGCCGCAGCCGGCGAGCACTCGCGCGTGCGCGCTGCTTCACCACCGCGGGGATCGGCAAGATCGGAAAGAGCTTGCTCGCCACCACGACGTCGGCGCGCTTGTCGCCGAGGGCGTCACCGAGGATGCGCTCACTCTTGCCGAGTGCGTACACCTCGGCGGTATCGAACAGCGTGACGCCAAGCTCCAGGGCGCGCTGCACGATGTCGCGTGCGCCGACCGCGGCGTAGTCGTCTCCGTAGCCCCACTCGCCTGAGCCGAACTGCCACGTGCCAAGGCCGATGCGGCTAACCCGACCCACTCCGTCGACTTCGAGGTATTTCATGAATCCACCGTACTGACCTAGCCCGTAGACGAAAGCCGCCCCGGCTCTCACCGGGACGGCTTTCGTGCCCTTCGACGAAGGGCGGCCTACAGATCTAGACGGTCGCGGTGTACGACCTCGCGCCAACACCGGCGAGCGCGCCACCGTCGACGATCAGGTACTCGTCACGGATCGGCTTGCCCTCGAAGTAGCTCTCCAGAATCTCCCGAGTGCCTGCCGCGTAACGGGTTTGCGCCGACAGCGACGATCCCGAGATGTGGGGCGTCATACCGTGATGCGGCATGGTGCGCCACGGGTGATCAGCCGGCGCAGGCTGCGGGTACCACACGTCACCCGCATATCCGGCCAGCTGGCCGCTCTCCAGTGCGCGGACGACGGCATCGCGGTCGACGATGAGGGCGCGCGCGGTGTTGATCAGGTAGGCACCCCGCTTCATCGTCCCGATGAGCTCGTCGTTGAACAGCCCACGGGTCTCCGGGTGCAGCGGCGCGTTGATGGTCACCACGTCCAGCTCCGGGACCATGTCCTGCACCGACGGGTGGTAGGTCAGGTTGAGCTCGGCCTCGACCTCGGCAGGCAACCGGTGCTTGTCGTAGTAGTGCAGGTGCACGTCGAACGGCGCCAGGCGACGCAGCACGGCAAGGCCGATCCGGCCCGAGGCGATGGTGCCGACGTGCATGCCCTCGACGTCGTAGGACCGCTGCACGCAGTCTGCGATGTTCCAGCCACCGTTGAGTACCTGCTGATAGGACGGCAGGTAGTTGCGGACCTGCGAGAGGATCATCATCACAACGTGCTCGGCGACGCTGATGCTGTTGCAGAACGTCACCTCCGCGACGGTGACGCCACGCTCGATCGCGGCATCCAAATCGACGTGGTCCGAACCGATTCCGGCAGTCAGAGCGAGCTTGAGCTTGG
>JAOPVF010000138.1 GCA_025963195.1 Mycobacterium sp.
ACTAGTCAGATTAGTCCGGCAGTCGCTCGCCTGGGGCGATGAAGAAGATCACCAGTACGGAGGCCAAGGCCACGCTCAACGCCCTGCTGGCCGAGGTCGAGCGCACCGGCACGTCGGTGACGATCACAACCACGGCCGGCCGGTCGCGATCCTGATGACGATCCCCTGCCGGACTCCGCAATCGCTGAGTGGAAAGGAAGCTCGTGACACGCGGACGGCGCGCGGCGGCGGCGCCCCATGCCGTCCTTCTTGGGACCACAAAGATCCATTCGACCGTGTGATCGTGGCCAAGCCGCCCGGCGCAACCTGACCATCGCCACGCGCGACGAACGAATACTCGACGCCGCGCTCACCCCCACCCTCAAAGCGTGAACAGAAGCATCAGTACTTGCCGAAGGCGAGCACGACGTTGTGGCCACCAAAGGCGAACGTATCGCTCAGGGCGTACCGGTAGTCGGCCTTCCTGGCCGCTCCGGTGACCACGTCGAGGTCGATGCGCTCGTCGAGCTCCGTCAGGTTGAGCGTCGGGGGCACGACGCCGTCCCGCAGCGCCAGCACGGTGAGCACCGCCTCGACGGCGCCTGCAGACCCGAAGGTGTTGCCCAGCGCGGCCTTTGGGGCGTAGACGGCCGGACGGTGGGAGCCGAACGCCTTCTCCAGCGCAGCCGCCTCCACGAGATCACCGTCGCGGGTGCCCGCGGCGTGGGCATTCACGTGATCGACGTCGCCGGGCGCGAGGCCCGCGAGTTCCATCGCCCGCGTCACGGCGTGGGTCTCCTGTTCGGCAGCGGGATCAGAGGCCATGATGTCGTACCCGTCGGAGGTGATGGACCCGCCCAACACGCGGGCCAGGATCGTGGCGCCGCGGGCCTTGGCGTGGACTTCGGTTTCCATGACCAGCAGCGCGCCACCCTCGCCGAAGACCATGCCGGTCCGGTTCTTGTCGAACGGGCGGCAGGCACCTTCGGGGTCGTCGTTGTCGGTGGACATGACGCCGTCGATCTGCGAGTACGCCGCGACTGGCACCCCCTGGATGGGGAATTCGACGCCGCCACAGATCACGACGTCGGCGTCACCGAAGACGATCTGCTGCCACCCTTGCGCGATGGCTGCCGCGCCGGACGCGTCGCCGAGCATGGGCGCCGACACGCCTCCGCGCGCCGCCAGGTCCAATCCGATCGACGCCGCGGGCCCGTTGGGCATGAACATCTGGACTGCGAGGGGTGAGACGGCCTTCAATCCCCGCTCGCGCATGGCGACGTAGGCGAGGATTACCTCTTCGCCGTTTCCGAACCCGGTGCCCACCGATACGGCGAGCCGCGTCGGGTCCATGTCCGGAGCCCCTGCGTGCTTCCAGACGCGACGGCTCAGCACCAGCGCCATCTTCTGCAGGTAGGACAGGCGTCGCAATTCCACGCGGCTCAGTTCGCCGTCGAAGTCCTCGCGAATCTGACCGCCGATGCGCGCTGGTAGATCCAGTTCCTCCACGAACGGGTCGGTCAGTTTGCGGATGCCGCTGCGACCCTCGACCAGCGCAGTCCAGGTCTCTTCGGCGTCAGTCGACAGCGCACTGGTCAGCGCCACCCCCGTGATGACTACGTCGGGAAGTTCGCGTCGCATCAAGGCCTCCTAGTCGGAAGTGGGTGCTCGTGGACCGTTCTACGGTAACCATCGACGCCGAACCTCCGGTAGCTGCCCGTTGCCCAGGCGGGGTGACGTCATTCGGGTTGGACCGTCAGATGAGGCGCAAGCCGCTGCCCAGTGATGTCGGCACCGGCCGCGAGATCGGCGATCACGGCATCGGCCCAGTCGGCCAGCCCCGCGGCGTCGATGCCATGCGGTGCCGCCCGAGCATCGGCAAGACGGCCCGACGCGCTCCGAAGGACGGCGAGCGCACCCTTGAGGTTGCCCCGCTGGACGTGGGTGATACCGACCGCGAGCTGGGCCAGGCCCTGCCAGAGCAACCGCTCGTCTTCTGGACCGTTCTTCCATGCGGCCTCGAGCACCTCGTGCGCGTTGAACGCCAGACCCCGGTCCAACAGATCCTGCGCATAGGCCAGGGTTGCGGCCGGCGTCAGCTCGAGTTCGTCGGGGATGCGCGGGATGCCTTCGCTGCCCGGCGGTAGGGGTCGCCCCAAGGCGTCACGGGGACGCGTGTTTCGCGGCCTGCCCGACTCGTCACGATCGCGCTCTGCCATCTGCCCATCGTTGCAGGCCCCTTACGGGAACCGTGGAGAACAGCCAGGGGTGACGGCTCGACGATCATCCGGGCACGGGCGCGATGAGGGCCGGCCAGGCGACGCTTGCGCACTCCATAACCCGTAAGTGTAGACTTACCGATCGTGGTTACCGATGAGGCGACCGACGCGTGGGCGGCCCTCGCGGACGGCACCCGGCGAGCGATCTTCAAACGACTCGCCGGCGGGCCGATGGCCGTTGGCGAGGTGGCTCGTGGTCTGCCCGTGAGCCGGCCTGCCGTGTCTCAACACCTCAAGGTGCTCAAGTGCGCCGGATTGGTGTCAGACCGCGCCATTGGTAGACGGCGGGTATACCAGGTGAACCCGCACGGCATCGACGCACTGAGGTCGGAGCTGGACATGTTCTGGGACAAGGCCTTAGCCGCGTACAAGCTGATCGCCGACGAGGGAGGAACAGACGGATGAAACCATCACGGATCGAGTCGGTACGCAAGAGCGTCGTCGTCGACACGGGCATCGTGCGAGCATTCGAGGTGTTCGTCGGCAAGTTCGACGCGATCAAGCCACGCGAGCACAACCTGCTGGCGGTCCCGATCGCCGAAACCGTCTTCGAACCACACGTTGGGGGTTTCATCTACGACGTGGGAACCGATGGCAGCCAATGCAAGTGGGCGCGTGTCCTCGCCTATGAGCCACCGTCCCGCGTGGTCTTTTCCTGGGACATCGGACCGACATGGCAACTGGAGGGCGATCCGGCGAAGACGAGTGAAGTCGAAGTGCGCTTCATTGCCGAGTCCGACGACCGCACACGGGTGGAATTGGAGCATCGACACCTTGAGCGACATGGCGCCGCGTGGCGTGGCGTCGCCGATGGAGTGGATGGCCAGGCAGGTTGGCCGCTCTACCTCGCGCGCTACGCCGAGATGGTGACGTCGGAGGGCGCGCCTTGAGCACCGGTGAGAAGCCGCTCATGGAGCTGGCGCATGCCGAGCGAGCCGATCTGGCCGCGTTCCTCGGGACTCTGACGCCGCAGGAATGGCATGCGCGAAGTCTCTGCGACGAATGGACCGTGAAGGATGTCGTCGCACACGTCGTCAGCTATGAGGAGTTGTCTCTTCTCGGACTGATGAAGCGGTTCGCGAAGGGGCGTGTGGTGCACGCCAACGACGTTGGCGTCAAGGAGTTCGCGCCACTGTCGCCGCAGGAGTTGATGGAGTTCCTTGGCAGGCACCTCCATCCGAGGGGACTCACTGCTGGTTTCGGCGGAATGATCGCGCTCGTCGATGGAACCGTCCACCATCAGGACATCCGCCGCGCACTTGGTCATCCACGCACCGTGCCCGTCGATCGCCTCGAACGGATACTGCCGTTGGTGCCCGGAAACCCACGACTCGGTGCCGGCCGACGGATCAAGGGACTGCGACTAAGCGCAACCGACGTCGCGTGGGAGTACGGCGACGGCTTAGAGGTCAGCGGCACCGGAGAAGCACTCCTGATGGTGATGACGGGGCGGCCCGAAGTCATCGAGGAACTCACCGGACCTGGCCTTGCGACATTGGCGGGCCGGCTCGCGAAATAGTCGTGCACGCGTCGCTCTGACCTGCCCAATCTCCGTGGAGCTCTGACCGTTCTCCGTGGCAGTGTGACCAACGCTGCACCAACGATTCGCGTTTCAGAGCAAGTGCTCTGTCATGGTGCCTACATGCCTCGTCCGCGCAAGCACGACCCCGATGGCGTGCTCGACGTAGCGGCACGACTAGCGGTGTCCTCGGGTGTTGCCGCCGTCACCATTCGCGCTCTGTCCGAGGCGACGTCTGTTCAAACGGCGCACTGTACAACGCCTTTGGCTCACGCGCCGGCCTGCTAGGGCGGGCATGGTTGCGGGCTGCCGAGAATTTTCTGGTGCTGCAACGCCATGTCGTGGACCTTGCGCTGGATGGCGGCGATGGCGTGGTCGGCGGAGCAGCAGCAGTGGAGGCGGTGGTCGCCACCGCTCTGTGCCCTGCGGTCTTTCTCGAAGAGGACGGCACCTCTGCGCCGTTCCTTCTGACCATCTCCCGCGATGAATTGCTGCGTTCGGGAGAAGTTCCTGACGACGTTGCCGAAAAGCTGCGAATGCTCGATGA
>JAOPVF010000228.1 GCA_025963195.1 Mycobacterium sp.
CAGATGAGGTTGACGTCGACGGTGACGTGGTCGGTCCCCGCGCCCTGCACGTTCGGCCCTAGCTCGCATGGCGCCGGGGCGGCGGGTTTCCTGCCGGGATCTTCGATGCGACCTCGGGCGCCCAGAATTTGACGGAGGCATGAATGCGGTCGGCGGTGGCAGAGGCAAGGTCGTCGATGAGCGCGGTGGTTCCGATGGCGCCGAGCGTGCCGAGTCCCATGCGCCAACACTAGGACGGTTCGGTGCCTGGCTCTGATACCGAATTGTCTAGAACGCCGCCTCGGATAGATCCATCGCGGTCAGGTCGACGGACTCGACGATCCTGCGCTCGGCCGACAGTCGTGGGAGCACGTTCATGGCGAAGAAGTTCGCCGCGGTGACCTTGCCCTCGTAGAAGACACGATCGCGGTCGGAAGGGCCTGCATCGATCGCCTTCAGCGCGATCTCGGCGCCGCGCAGCATCAGCCAGCCGATCAGCACGTCACCGACGGCGAGCAGGAACGGAACCGATTCCAGCCCAAGGCGATACAGGTCGCGCGGATTCTGCTGCGACGCCACGAGGTAGCCGGTCATGGTGACCACCATGGCCTGCAGGTCGGCAAGCGCGGTGGCCAACGCCTCGCGGCTCTCGGCGAGTTCGGGATGTGGCGACTCGGCGTCGAGGAAGGCCTGGATTCGGCCTGCCACGTGGCCCAGTGCGCCGCCGTGGTCGCGGGCGATCTTGCGGAAGAAGAAGTCCTGCGCCTGGATCGCGGTGGTGCCCTCGTACAGCGAGTCGATCTTCGCGTCGCGGATGTACTGCTCGATCGGATAGTCCTGCAGGAACCCCGAACCGCCGAAGGTCTGCAGCGACTCGGTCAGGCATTGATAGGCGCGCTCGGACCCGACGCCCTTGACGACCGGGAGCAAGAAGTCGTTGACGCGTTCGGCCATCCCGGGGTCCGCGCCGGATACCAGCGTCGCGGCGGCGGGGTCCTGATGCGCGGCGGTGTACAGGTACAGCGCGCGCAGCCCTTCTGCGTAGGACTTCTGCACCATCAGCGCCCGCCGCACGTCGGGATGGTGCAGGATCGTGACCCGCGGCGCGGTCTTGTCGGTCATCTGGGTGAGATCGGCGCCCTGGATGCGGGACTTGGCGTACTCCAGGGCATTCAGGTAGCCAGTCGACAGCGTCGCGATGGCCTTGGTGCCCACCATCATTCGCGCGTACTCGATGATCTTGAACATCTGCGCGATGCCGTTGTGCACGTCGCCGACGAGCCACCCGACGGCGGGCTTGTCGTGCTGGCCGAACGTCAGCTCGCACGTCGCGGACGCCTTGAGGCCCATCTTGTGTTCGAGACCCGTGACGTAGACGCCGTTGCGCTCGCCGGGGTCGCCGGTCTCGGGATCGGGCATGAACTTCGGGACGAGGAAGAGGCTCAGCCCCTTGGTACCGGGCCCCGCACCCTCCGGGCGGGCCAACACCATGTGCAGGATGTTTTCGAACAGATCGTCGGTGTCGCCGTTGGTGATGAAGCGCTTCACGCCGTCGAGATGCCAGGTGCCGTCGGGTTGCGCAACGGCCTTGGTTCGGCCTGCGCCGACGTCCGAGCCGGCGTCTGGCTCGGTGAGCACCATGGTGGCGCCCCAGTTCCGGTCGATCGCCATCGCCGCCCAGTGCTTCTGCTGCTCGTTGCCGACGTGATGGAGGATGTCGGCCAGGATCGGCCCCGCGAGGTAGATGAATGCCGCGGGCTGGGCGCCGAGCGCAAACTCGTTGATGGCCCAGGCCACCATGGCCGGCGCGGGCACGCCGCCGATCTCCTCGGACAGCCCGATGCGGAACCACTCGCCCTGTTGCCAGGTGCGCAATGACTTCTTGAACGGCTCGGGCACGGTGACGGTGTGCGTGTCCGGGTCGAACGTCGGCGGGTGGCGGTCGGTCTCGGCGAACGACTCGGCGAGGGGGCCCTCGGCCTGCTTGGCCGCCTCGTCGAGCATTTGGCGCACGGAATCGGCGTCGAGATCACCGAATTCGCCGGTCGCCAGGATCTTTTCCAGGTCGAGCACCTCGAGGAGGTTGAACTCGAGATCACGCACGTTGCTCTTGTAGTGACCCATGGCCGCGCCTTTCGCGATCGAACAGCGCCCTTCAGCGTAGCTTCGAGTACTCGTCAGTAACCCCGAAATTGTGCGGCCCGGCGCTCGACGAACGACTGCACGCCTTCGGCCGCATCCGCGGTCCCGAACAGGCGTACGACCTCGGGCCGGAGCTTGTCGACGGCTGCCGCGTCGCCGTGCGTGCGGGCCAGGTGAGCCGACGCCAGCGTGGCCGTGACGCCGAACGGCGCCGCACGGTCGGCGATGACATGTGCGATCTCGCGGGCCCTCGCCCTTGCGGCGTCGGCGCCGTCGACGACCTCGGCGACCAGCCCGATCCGGTGCGCTTCTGCGGCGTCGAATTCGTCGCCGGTGAGCAGCCACCGCATCGCGTTGCCCCAGCCCGCCTGTTGGGGCAGGCGGATCGTCGCGCCGCCGAACGGGTAGATGCCGCGGAGCACTTCGAGCTGGGCGAACCGCGCATCCGACGCGGCGATCCTGATGTCGGCGGCCAGCAGCAGCTCGATGCCGAGCGTGAGGCAGCGGCCCTGCACGGCGGCGACGACCGGCTTGGTCCAGTCGCCGTCCAGACGCCACGGGTCGCGGCCGTCGGCGGGCATCGGATCCTGGCCGCCGGCGATGTAGGGGCCGACGTCGACAAGGTCGAGGCCCGCGGTGAAGTGGTCGCCGTTGGCGACCAGGACGCCGGCCCGCAGCGTGGCGTCGCCCTCCAACAAGGCGTACGCCTTGGAAAGATCCGCGAGCATCGCAACGTTGAAGGCGTTGCGCTTCTCGGGGCGGTTGAGGCTCATCACCAGGACGTGTCCGTCGCGTTCGAGTGCAACGGTGTCCAAGACGGGCTCGGAGACGGTCGTCATGGGACGAAGTGAACTCCCATCGGCCAAATTATGCAATAGAGCATAATTCTGGTCGGACGATCTCCACGGGCACCGGCCCGCACAAGTGCCTGCACCAGCCCTTTACCGAGCGCTGGGTGTGACGGGGAATACATCCGTTGCGGCGATGTGTTGTGAGTTCTATGCTTTTATTCATAGCCAGGGAGGCACCCGATGTGGATCGTTGAGGTCAACGTCCTCGGTCGCAGATTCACCTATCAAACGCACGACCATGCCAGCAAGCTGCGGCACACCCAACGCACCGTGCAGTCGCGCCTGGCGCATCTTCGGCACGCGCGGACCGCCGCCTGATGTCGGCAGCCGTCACCAAGAGCACCAACAAGCGCGGCGCCACCAGGACCCGCATGCTGCTCAGTGCCGCCGAGGTGATGCGCGAACGTGGCGCCGCCGGTGTCACGATCGACGAGGTGCTGACGCGCAGCGGCGCGCCGCGCGGGTCGGTCTACTACCACTTCCCCGAGGGACGCAACCAGATCCTTACCGAGGCACTTCGGTTCGCCGGCGACGCCATCACCGCAACCATCGACGGTTCGCAGGGTGGAATTCCCTTGGTGCGCAGCTTCGTCGAGTTCTGGGAACGCACCCTGGCCGACAGTGACTTCAACGCCGGCTGCCCGGTGGTCGCCGCCGCGATCGGTTCGGCCGACGACGACCCCGCGCTCAGCCTCGTCGCAGGCGAGATCTTCGGCCGCTGGCGGGCCGCACTCAGCCGCGCCTTCGTGGCCGACGGCTTCGACGAGACCGATGCCGGATCACTCGCGGTGACTTGCATCGCCGCCCTGGAGGGCGCAGTGGTGCTGTGCCGGTCCACCCGCAGTGCCGACCCGCTGCGCGACGTCGCCCAGCAGCTCGAATTCCTGATCAAGTCACGGGAATTCGTGCACCGCTACGGACTTCCGGCCGTCGACCACTAAGCCTGCATCCTCACGCTTCCACTTCTACAAGGAAGCCCATCTGGCGCAGACGAAGTCGCCATTGACCGCGGTCTCCTCCAACCGCCACTCCGATCGAAGCGGAAGCACCGGCGCGCCCGTGCCCAAGGAGCATGGCGCGTAGCTCACGATCATCTCGTCGATCAATCCAGCAGTGACGAACTGCGCAGCCACCTGGCCGCCACCGACCACCCAGACGTCCCTGCCCGCCGCCGCGGACACCAATTTGGGTTGCAGCTCGGTGACGTCACCATCGAACGTCTGCACCGGATGGCCGGCTTCGACGATCTCGGGGCGGCTGGTCAGCACCCACGACGGCTGCTCGTACATCCAGTCGCCGGGATGGTTCTTCACGATCCACTCGTAGGTAGCCGATCCCATCACCAGCGCCCCAACGGATTTCGCGAAAGCGTCGTAACCGAACGGACCGTCGGCGTCGATCGCCCGAGACGTCAACCAGTCCAGGCTGTCGGCGTCGTCGACGATGAACCCGTCCAGGCTCGACGCGGTGTAGTACACGGTTGCCATCTCAGTTTCCCCTCATCCAGTCCAGCGGGTCGCCCATCTTGGTGCGAAGTCCGTGGCGGGCCAACATGATGCGGGCAAGCCCGCGCCTCAAGGCGGAGTAGGTCAAGACGTGCGCGACGATGCCGTACAGCTGAAACGACTCGGGCGGGTCGCACAGGGCGTCGATCACGGTATCCGCGAGCCGGCCCTGATCGGCGTAGTCGACGACCGTCGCGGTCCACCGCGATGCGACGTCGTCGTGATCGGCAGCCAACTGCTCCGGTGGACGCAGGTCGGGGCGCGTCGGAAGGTCGCGGCCATCGATGCTGGCCAGCCACACCTCCTTGGTCCACACGATCGCGCCAAGCACCGCCCCGACGCTGGGCTCCTCGCCGTCCCAGTCGAGGACGACCTGTCCCGGCGAAACCGGCTCGGCCCATTGATCTTCCGACAGACGCGCGCAGCAGGAGATCAGGTATGCGGTGTCGGCGACGTCGTGCGCCATCATCAACCGCGACACGTCGGGTTGGCTGGCGTCGGCGTCGGCGTCCAGCCAGAGCGACTGCGGCGGGTGGAAGTGCACCCCGTTGGGCGCGGGCAGCCGGAACCCGACCTCGGCGGCCTGCGACGGCGGGACCCCGAACGTCCGGCGAAACGCGCGGGAGAACACCTCGGGCGAGGACCAGCCCTCGTCGACGGCCACCGCCGCGACGCCCTCGCCGCGCTGTAGCCGCCACGCCGCACGCTCGAGCATCACCCGTCTGCGCAACGCCGCAGGCGGCTCGCCGGTGAGCCGACTGACCTCACGGGAGAAGTGGAACTCCGAGGCGTGACTGCTGCGTGCCATCCCGGCGACGTCCGTGTTCCCCCCGCCGACGACCGCGTCGAGGAGCTCACGTAGTCGGTCGCGACCAGCGGAAGTCGGTTGCACGCTCACGACACCGAGTATCGTCGCGCACCCCGACGAGCGACATGACTTTTCCTGCTGCGTTCGGGGAGCGACAACATCGTCCCCCTGCGATTGTGGATGGGTATCCGGTCTGCCGATGCACTACTTGGACGGCCTCATGCACCAAACCGCCGTTGCATCAACGCGATTCCTTCCACGTAGACGGCGCGAATCGCCTCGACGGCCTCACGTTCAGCGCCATCAAGGGGGACGAAGGACCCGGTCCACTGCAATGCGCATCGGTCGGCGGAAACTGCAGTGAGCCCAATGGTCGCCTGGTAGTCGGATATCGGGAACGGTCCGGTGACCAGCATCGAGTATCGCGTCTGGAAGTTGTCCTCGTCGATCTCTTCAAGCCGCTCCAACAGGAACTGTCCGTCCACCCGGACAGCGCGGGTCATGCCCACTCCCGCGCCGCTAATCTGTACGTTGCCATTGCGTGACGCGACGAGCATCTCGGCGAAGCCGGCGAAATCAGCGACCAAGCTCCACACCCGGGGCGCCGGCACTCCGAACTCGCACGACTCCCGTACATCTGTCATGAGTTGATCCCGCCCAGCGTCGCGATGGGATCCGACGAGCCCAACAGTCCGTCTTGCAGGATGTCGGTGAGAGAAGTCGGACTCAGCCCGAACTCGCGTTGGATGCGGGAGGAGTCCACGATGAACGGCTTCTGCAGCTGATACTGCATCTCGGGCAATTCCCGGACGACCCTCGATGACAATGCCGCTGCGCCCAGTAGCCAGCCCGGCATCCGATATAGCTTGGGTGCGCGCACATTCGCGCAGCGGGCGAGCATGTCGGCCAACCTGCGGGCGGATACGGCGTCATTGGTCGGGGCGTGCCAGGCACGTCCCCAGGCGCGCTCGCTGGCGCCCGCCGCGATCAAGGCTCGAGCGGCGTCGACGGTGCCGGTCCAGCTGTGGGGTGCGTCGAGGTCGGCGGGAAAGAGAGCGGTCTTCTGCGCGAGAATCTTCGGCGCCACCATGATCGTGAAGACCGACATCGCACCCCGCCCGATGAAATCGCTGGCCCTTACCTCGGTGACCCGCACCCGTCCGGCATCGTGTGCGGCCTTGGCGTCCGCCCACATTTCTGCCCGCAGCGCACCCTTGACCGAATTGGGCCGCATCGGAGTGCCCTCGGTCATCGGCGCGTCCACGGGCCCGTAACCGTAGAGGTTTCCCAGCATCACGTAGTCCACGCCGGTGGTGATGGCGGCATCCAGCAGGGCGGTGGCCAGCGGGGGTAGCTGCGTGGGCCATAGGTGATATGGCGGTGCGGCGCAATTGAACATCGTCGCGGCGCCGCGGATCGCCGTGACCAGTTCAGCGGTATTGGTCGCATCGAGGGCGACGCGTTTGATGCGCGGGTGGGACGGTCCGCTGCCTCGGCGGGTGATCAACCGCACTTCATGCCCCGCTCCGGCGAGCAACTCGGCGGTTGCGACGCCGGCACCACCGGCACCGACAACGACGTTCAACGACATGGCTTCTCCCTTGCGTGTGTGGGTGCGCCTCACTATCGCCAGGGGACATCGGCTACGGTAGTGGCTGGAATGCCATGGATGGGGAGGTTCTGGCCATGCATCAAATCGCCGTGGTCGCCGTCCCGCCTGTCGGGGCGTTTGAACTGTCGATACCGGATCTGTTGTTCGGCGGCGTGGACATCGACGGACGTCCCGCGTACGCGATCCACACGTGCACATCACAACCGGGTTCAGTGGCGACCCGTGGAGGCTTCGACGTCGTCGTTACCCGCGGCCTCGACGCCATCGCCAAAGCCGACACCGTGGTGGTCGCAGGAACCGGTGCCCGCGAAGAGTTCGCCCCAGAGCTGTTGTCTGCGTTGCAAGATGCGGCCGCACGCGGAGCGCGCATGGCATCGATCTGCACCGGCGTGTTCGTGTTGGCCGAGGCAGGCCTTCTGGAGGGACGTTGTGTGACGACGCACTGGCGCTACGCCGACGAACTGTCACGAGCCTTTCCGCGGGTGCGTGTACGACCGGAGGTGCTGTACCTCGAAGACGGTCCGATCGTCACCTCCGCCGGTCTGGCTGCTGGTATCGATCTGTGTCTGCACCTGATCCGTACCGATCACGGTGCGGCGGTGGCCAACACGGTGGCTCGGCTGGCAGTGGTCGCCCCGGTGCGGCCCGGCGGGCAGGTGCAGTTCGTCGATACCCCTGTCGCATCGACCAGCTCCACCACCCTGGACCGCACCCGCGCGTGGGCGCTGACCCGGCTGCAGGATCAGCTCACGCTGGCCGACTTGGCCCGCCATGCCAACATCAGCATCCGCACGCTCAACCGCCGGTTCCGTTCCGAAACCGGGCTCAGCCCCCTGCAGTGGCTGCTGCAACTGCGGGTGGACCGCGCTCGAGAACTGCTCGAAACCACCGACCTCCCGCTGGGCGTGATCGCTCACCGCAGTGGCATCGGGACCGTCGACTCGCTGCGCGACCACGTGGTCCACAAAACCGGGCTGACTCCGAGCGCGTACCGCGCCTCATTCACCCACTCCCCTGGCCAATCAGCCGGATAGCG
>JAOPVF010000165.1 GCA_025963195.1 Mycobacterium sp.
AAGTACAGCCACGCCATCACCAAGACGAACACCATCGGCATCAAGCACAGCCCGACGACGGCCGCGACGGCCCCGGGAACGGCGCGCATCTTCGTGCCGGTGAACACAGCCATGTTGACCTGGTTGGCGCCGGGCAGGATTCGGCACATCGTCATGGCCGAAAGGAACTCCTCCTCGCCCATCCACTTCTTCTCGACGACGATGATCTCCCGCGACCACGCCGAAAGGCCACCGCCGAACGACGCCAGCGCGATGTGATTGAAGGTCAAGGCCAACGTCGCCAGCGACACGCGCTCCGAAGGCGGTAAGGCCCCCTCACTCATGCACGAGTTCCGGGTCGTGGGGGAAGTCGTCCTCGTGGTGCTGGGCCGGAACGAGCGGGTCGGGCGGGTCGTACTGGTGTGAGAGCCGCCAGTCCTCGTCGAATACGCCTCGTAGCCGGGCGATCACGTCTGGGTCTGTGACCGTGATACCCAGTTCGCGGCGCAGGTCGAAGGCACTGCGGTCGATGTTCATCGAACCGACCAGGGCGCGCTCGTCGTCGACGATCAGCAGCTTGGCGTGCACCCTGAGGTTCTTTTGCTTGTGCACCTTGACGCCGAACCGGCGCAGTGTGCGCAGCGAGGCGAAGGTGTCGAGCACGTCCCAGTCACTGATTCCGTGCTTGCCGCCACACAGCACGTGGACCTTCACCCCACGCTGCGCGGCGTCCACGATGCGGTCGAGGATCACCGCGTCGACGTACTTCGGGTGTTGGACGTCGAGGCGGTGGGTTGCGGAGTCGATGAACTGGGCCATGTGCAGTCGTGAGTTGGAGTTGCTCCACGACAGGCCGTGGTTGTCCGACGGCTCCCAGTCGCCGTGATTCCAGTCGGCCTCGAACACCTCGACGATCTGGGCCACGTTTCGGGAGTCGTGGGTGATCACCCCGTAGTCGCGGGTCAGGGTGAAGTACTTCTCGCAGAGGTTGAACGTCGCGATCAGGGCCGCCGTCTCGTCGACCACGATCGACTTTTCGTGCGAGACATAGAACTTGGGGTTGGTCCACCGCACGTCGATGCCTGCGGCCTGGAACCGCTCGAAGGTCTCGTCATTGGCCCGGTCCCCGCCGGAACGGGCCGCGTTGAGCATCACCCGCACGTCGATGCCAGCCTGCCTTCGCCCGATGACGGCGGCGATGAGGTCTTCGGAGGTGAACGTGAACTGCTTGACCAGCAGCGACGCCTGCGCCGATTCGATGAACTCCCGGACCGGCCCGAGGCCGTCGTCGGGCTGGACGATCAGGCGGGGACCGTTGGGCTGCACGACTGACGAAGTTAGCACTGGTGACGGCCGTTTGGTCGGGTCGCGGCATGAACTCTCACAGACGGCATCGCAGCGCTGTCACGCGCCTAACACGCCCGGAGACGGTCATCGGGCAAGATGACCGTATGGACAGCGGAGGTTCATCCCCCCGAGTACTCGTCGTCGACGACGACCCCGACGTACTCGCATCGTTGGAGCGTGGTCTCCGGCTGTCCGGATTCGACGTGTCGACCGCCGTCGACGGCGC
Source organism: Mycobacterium sp. (assembly GCA_025963195.1). GTDB lineage: Bacteria > Actinomycetota > Actinomycetes > Mycobacteriales > Mycobacteriaceae > Mycobacterium. The sequence continues at coordinate 1,553 of JAOPVF010000165.1, forward strand.
CGAGGCGCTGCGCAGCGCCACCGAGACGCGACCGGACGCGATCGTGCTCGACATCAACATGCCCGTGCTGGACGGCGTCAGCGTGGTGACCGCCCTGCGAGCGATGGACAACGACGTCCCGGTCTGCGTGCTGTCCGCGCGCAGCTCGGTGGATGATCGCGTCGCCGGCCTCGAGGCGGGCGCCGACGACTACCTCGTCAAGCCATTCGTGCTTGCCGAGTTGGTGGCGCGCGTGAAGGCGCTGTTGCGCAGGCGTGGTGCCACGGCGACGTTCTCGTCGGAGACCATCGCCGTCGGCCCCCTCGAGGTCGACATCCCCGGCAGGCGCGCCCGCGTCAACGGCGTCGACGTCGACCTGACCAAGCGCGAGTTCGACCTGCTCGCCGTGCTGGCCGAGCACAAGACCGCGGTGCTGTCCCGGGCCCAGCTCCTCGAGCTGGTCTGGGGTTACGACTTCGCGGCCGACACCAACGTGGTGGACGTGTTCATCGGATACCTGCGGCGCAAGCTCGAGGCCAACGGTGCGCCTCGCCTCCTGCACACGGTCCGCGGGGTTGGATTCGTCCTCCGGACTCAGTGATGAGCGCTCGTCGATGAGCGTCCAGGGGAGGTTCGTCGGCGCGGTGTCGCGCCCCTTCCGGCGCACGCCGTCCCTCCGTACCCGCGTGGTGGTGGCCACCGCGATCGGGGCGGCCATCCCGGTTCTGGTCGTGGGCGCCGTCGTGTGGGTGGGCATCACCAACGACCGCAAGGAACGCCTCGACCGCCGCCTGGACGAAGCGGCGGGCTTCGCGATCCCGTTCCTTCCGCGCGGTCTCGACCAGATCCCCAAGTCACCCAATGACAAGGACGCCGTGATCACCGTCCGCAAGGACGATCAGGTCACGTCCAACTCGGAGGTCGTGCTGCCCGAGCTACCCGCGGGATACGCCGACACGGTGGTCGACCGGGTGCGCTACCGGGTCCGCACCGTCGAGATCCGCGGACCGTCGGAGCCCACGCTGGTCGCAGTGGGCGATACCTATGACGCGACGATCGCCGACACCAACAACCTGCATCGGCGGGTGATCATCCTCTGTACCTTCGCGATCGCCGCCGCCGCGGTGTTCGCCTGGCTACTGGCGTCGCTGGCCGTGCGTCCGTTCAAGCGACTGGCACAGCAGACACGGGCGATCGATGCGGGTGACGAGGAACCCGAGATCGACGTGCACGGCGCCACCGAGGCCGTCGAGATCGCCGACGCAGTCAACGGTCTGGTGCAACGCATCTGGGACGAGCAGGACCGCACCAAGGCCGCATTGGCCTCGGCTCGCGACTTCTCGGCGGTGTCGGCGCACGAGTTGCGCACCCCGCTGACGGCGATGCGGACCAACCTCGAAGTGCTTGCCACCCTCGACATGCCCGACGAGCAGCGCAAGGAGGTCCTCAACGACGTCATCAGGACGCAGACCCGCATCGAGGCCACCCTCGGCACCCTCGAACGCCTTGCCCAGGGCGAACTCTCGACGTTCGACGACCATGTTCCTGTGGACATCACCGAGCTACTCGACCGTGCCGCGCACGAGGCGATGCGGGTCTACCCCGACCTCGACGTCTCGTTGGTGCCCGCTCCCACCGTCATCATCATCGGGCTGCCGACGGGACTGCGACTGGCCGTCGACAATGCGATAGCCAATGCCGTCAAGCACGGCGGCGCCACTCGCGTCCAGCTGTCCGCCGTCAGCTCGCGGGCAGGCGTCGAGATCGCGGTCGACGATGACGGCGTCGGCGTACCCGATGAGGAACGCAAGGTGGTGTTCGACAGGTTCTCGCGGGGGTCGACCGCGTCGCACTCCGGTTCTGGCCTTGGTCTGGCGCTGGTCGCGCAACAGGCCGAATTGCACGGCGGCACCGCGACATTGGACGTCAGCCCGCTGGGCGGCGCGCGCCTGCTGCTGCAGCTACCCGGGCCGTCCTGAGCTCGGCTACTTGCCGCGCTGGGACTTCCCGCTGTCCCAGCGGTTGAAGCCGGCCGCCTCTGCGGTGGCCACGTCGCGGAAACCACACCTCGGCGATGGTCCGCTCGAACGTCGGGCTCTCCGGTGAGTGGTAGAGCATCGAGTCTTCGTTGCCCTTGATCGTGTAGCCGGGCGGGGCGTCCGCCGATCCCACCTCGAGTCGCAGCGAGCCATCGCCGTAGGGCTCGCCGGCGACCGCGACGAACTTGGCGGGCTCGGAGTGGCCGCTCGTGCCAACGAGTTTCGCCGCTGCTGGCGCCGGAGCCGCGGCTACCGTCGTCGCAGTCTCGACCCGGCGGACCACGAAGGCGAGCGTGACGACCAACCCGAGCGCGAATGCCAGCGCCACCAGCCACCAGTTCACGGTCACTTCACTGCTCCCGATTCCGGCGCACCGGTCAGGTCGGCCCGCGCGGATTCCTCACTGGTGTACTTGATCGTGACCGCGGCGAGCGCCCATGCGACCAGCGACCCCGCCAGGAACGCGAGCAGGTACCACACCCATTGGATGACGAAGTCCATGTCGAATCTCCTCAGCTGACCGTGATCTCGACGCGGCGGTTCTGCGCCCGGCCCTCGGGGGTGCCGTTGTCCGCGAGCGGGTCAGCTGAGCCCGCACCCCGCGAGGTCACCGCACCTGCGGCCACTCCATCCGAAACGAGGCCGTCCGCAACGGCTTTGGCGCGACTGGCACTCAGCGGCAGGTTGATGGCGTCGTTGCCGCTGCTGTCGGTGTACCCGGCGACTGCCACCTTGACGTCCGGGCAGGCGTTGAGCTTGCCCGCGATCTGGGACACCAGCTGCCGTGATTCCGGCGCCAACGTGGAGCCGTCGGTGCTGAAGTTGATCGGCGTGCGCAGCAGCGCGGAGACGTCTGCCTGAAGCGTCGAGCAGGGGCCACCTTGGCCCGTTCCGCTGAC
>JAOPVF010000185.1 GCA_025963195.1 Mycobacterium sp.
ACGGAACCAGGAGAACTATGCGCGAGCAGGCTGAAGTGGTGGGATTGGAACAGCAACTGACGGTACCGACTCGCAACACGCCGCACTTGGTTGATCTCTGGATCGCATTGCGATGGGAAGGCAGTCACGCCGAGTGGACGGAGGAGTTCTGGGTCCAGGCTGAGCGCCACAATGCCGTACCCTCACCGGCCGGCACGATGGATCTGGTTCATATGGGCGAGCGCCAGGGATGGGTCGTGGCCCGTGGAGTCGCACTGACGGCGATCACAGCCAGCGAGGTGGAGTCGCTCGTGGCCGGGATGGTGGCGAGAGTGAACATGCACAACACGAACACGGTGGAAGCGCCGCCTGAAACACCGCAGCCCAGCTGGTCCGACCGGGTTCGCACATCGGTCGCATCGGGCGCCGGCCTGTTGGGCTTCCTCGCCGCTCCGCGCGACCGGGCCGCGGACATCGCATCGAGCTGAACGGAGCGCCAGCGAGCCCTTCAGCAGGTATCTTTCCGCCGCCCGAGCTGGTTCGCCTCGGTCGCTCCGCGCGCGACCGACCGCTCGGCGGGTAGCGGGCCAACGCCCCCGTCTCGCTACGCAGACCACCACGTTCCAATACTGTCATGAGCAAGGTGCTCGTCACCGGCGCCGCGGGTTTCATCGGGTCACACGTTGCGGCACGTCTGCTGGCGGACGGCATCGACGTCGTCGGACTGGACAACCTCAACGACTACTACAGCGTGGCGTTGAAGCGAGCGCGGCTCGACCGCATCCTGACGCACCCGTCGTTTCGTTTCGAGGAAACGGACATCACCGATCGCGACGCGATGGCTCGGTTGTTCGCCGCGGAACGCTTCGACAAGGTGGTGCACCTCGCGGCCCAGGCAGGCGTCCGGTACTCGCTCGAGAACCCGTCCGCGTACACCGATACGAACATCACCGGGTTTCTCCATATTCTGGAAGGCTGCCGGCAGTCGAAGGTCGGACACCTGGTCTATGCTTCGAGCAGCTCCGTGTATGGCTCAAACACGGAGCTGCCATTTCGGACGTCGGACTCGGTGGATCACCCCATCAGCCTTTACGCCGCGACGAAGAAGGCGAACGAATTGATGGCGCATACGTACAGTCATCTCTTCGGCATCCCGAGCTCGGGACTCCGGTTCTTTACGGTGTATGGCCCGTGGGGCCGCCCGGACATGTCGGTCTTCCTGTTCACCAAGGCCATCCTGGCTGGGGAAAGCATCGACGTCTTCAACGACGGCAGGATGCAGCGCGACTTCACATACGTCGATGACATCGTTGAGGGCGTGGTTCGCGTGCTCGACGTCATTCCGGGCCCGCGTGATGTCGCTGGGTCGAGCTCACGGGCTCCCTACCGCGTCTACAACATCGGCAACAATCAGCCGGTCGAACTGATGCGGATGATCGAAGTGCTGGAGGCCGCGACTGGCCTGCCCGCAAAGAAGAGGATGTTGCCAATGCAGCCGGGCGACGTGCCGGCGACATATGCGGATGTCGACGATCTCCAGCGGGCGGTTGGGTTCAAACCCGACACGCCGCTCGAAGTGGGCATCGGTCGATTCGTCGAATGGTACCGGGAATATCACGGGGCCTGACTCGTGCATTCGCTCACGGACGTTTTGCAACGAGGGCTCATGGCATACGCTGGGGTCACGCAGTGACGACGCTGAACGGGGATGTCGCCGTGCATCGGCCAGATCCGGTGCAGACCGGGGTCTCGACCGCTGACCTGTTCGAGCGCCTCGCATGGCGCGATCCCGTCACCGGCGGCCCGTTGGAGCCGATCGTGACGGCGCGGACTCCGGCCGGTGTTCCAATGAGCGGGGCGCTGCGTCGCGTGGGCACCACACAGGGCTATCCGATCGTCGACTGCGTCGTTCGCCTTACGCCGGAGCTGGCTCACCGGCACCGCGCATGGCTCGCGCCGCTCGGCCTTACGCCGCCGGAATCCACGAGCGATGTGGGCGCCCTGCAGGCGGTGGACACGGTGGACAGCTTCGGCTGGCAGTGGATGTGGGCCGCCAACATGCGCACCGAGGAGGACCTCGCGTGGCGCGTCGCCCGGCGCTTTGGTGTTGAGCCATCTGCGTTCGCGGGCGGCCTCGCACTCGATGCGGGTGCGGGGGCGGGGGATCAGACCCGGTATCTGTCGCGTTTTTCCGCCGGCGTCGTCTCCATCGATCTCTCGGAGGCGATCGACCTGGTTGCCTCCAAGATGCGCATGCATTCGGAGTGGGTCGGCATACAGGGCGACGTGACGAGTCTTCCCTTTGCCGACGGGCAGTTCGATACCGTGTACTGTGAGGGCGTGATTCAACACACGCGCGACTCGGCAGCCACGGTTCGCGAGCTCGTTCGCGTCACGGCGCCCGGAGGGCTCATTCTGGCCTCGCACTATGTGCGGCGCGATGCGACGTCACTCGGCAGCCGGCTCTTTCGCCGCGTCACCCTCGGCCATTACAACTTTCTTCGCGACCGTCTGAGCCGGATGGAGCGCTATCGCTTGCTCCTCGTCACGGGGGTGCTCGCCGCGTTGAGCTACGTGCCCCTCCTGGGGCGGCTGGTGCGATGGAGCGGCACGGCGATGTATTCCGACCTGATGCCCGACCTCAAGACGACGTGGACCAACACGTTCGACAAGTTCGGCAACCATAGCTATCAACGCTTCATCAACGTCGACGAATTCTGGGCCTTCTTCGAACGGCTCGGCAACGTGCGACTCGACCTGAAGGAGATCGGCGTGGTGACCGCACGCAAGGAAGGCGGCACCTGATCGACATCCGGCCATTCCGCCCCGCGGACAGGTTG
>JAOPVF010000205.1 GCA_025963195.1 Mycobacterium sp.
CGATACCGGTATCCGGGCGCCGTCGGGCGCCACTGCCCAGTCGCGGCGTTCCACGTACTCGTCGGCCCGGTAGTCACCGAGCACGGGCTGCTCGCGCAGCAAGATCCGCTCGCCCGTGGCCAGCACGATGTCGTAGACGCGCACCGGGACGACGAACGACGTCGTGCCCACCCGCAGCCGCGGTGACGACCAGTTCGGATTGCCCGACAACCCCGACGACGTCAGCTCGGTCTCGAAGGTGATCTCCTCAGGATGGCCATAGTTGCCTTCGGCGTAGATGGGCCACAACTGAATTCGGGGCAACGCATCGCTGCGGTAGCTCACGACGAGATGGGTATCGAAGGCGTCGACGGCGTCGAGGCGGACGTCCTCGCGGTGCTCGATCAACGTGCGGAACGCAGTCGGGTCGCTGACCGGTGCTTCGACGAGGGTGAAGTTCTCCGCGCCGTCGTTGTGCAGGATCAGGAACCGATCCTCGCCTCCCACCACCGCGTGCTCGACCGAGTACTCGACGAGCTCGCGCCGCGGCAGGATCGAGGTGAAGGGCGCATCACTGTCGTCGGCGTCGCCGTAGAACACTTCCGAGGTCACCGCGCTGCCCGCCGCGATGAGGACGTACTTGTTGCTGCGGGTGCGGCCCACCGCAAGCCAGAACCGTTCATCCGGTTCGTGGTGGACCTTCTCCCCCGGCAGCCCGGAGCCCAGCCGATGCCGCCACACCGTGTCTGGCCGCCACGCATCGTCGACGGTGACGTAGTAGACCGTGCGGTTGTCGGCCGCCCAGGTAGCTCCCGCGCCGATGCCGACGACCGTGTCGTCGTACATCTCTCCGGTCAACAGGTTCCTGAACTTCAGCGTGTACCGCTCGTCGCCGACGACGTCGACGGAGAACGCCAGCGTGTTGCCGTCCAGGGAGACCGATGCCGCCCCGAGCGAGAAGAACTCGTGCCCGTCGGCTTCGACGTTCTCGTCGAGCAGCACCTGCTCCCCCGGGATCTCGGTGTGCTCATCGAGTTCCGGCGGGGTCCAGTCGTCGGGATCGACTATCGGGCAACGGCATTGGATGCCATACTGCTTGCCCTCGAAGCTGCGGCCGTAGTACCACCAGTCGCCGCGGCGCGTGGGCACCGACAGGTCGGTCTCCTTGGTGCGGGCCTTGATCTCGTCGAAGATCCTCTGCCGTAGAGGCGCGAGGTGTGCGGTCTGCTCGTCGGTGTAGGCGTTCTCCGCCTCCAGATAGGCGATGACGTCGGGATTCGACTTGTCGCGTAGCCATTCGTACGGGTCGACGAAGACGTCGCCATGGTGTTCCCTGCGCGTCTCGACGCGCTTGGCGATGGGGGGATTCATGCTGGTCCGATCCAGTCGTCGAAGTTCAAGCCCGAAATGCGTTCGTAGGCTTCGATGTACCGCGTGCGGGTGGCCGCTGCAATGTCGGGCGGCAACGGTGGCGGTGGTTCGTCTCCGCCACGGTCCCAACCGGAGTCCGGCCCCGTGAGCCAGTTGCGGACGAACTGCTTGTCGAAGCTGGGCTGCACGACGCCTTCCTGGTAACCGTCGGCAGGCCAGTACCGCGACGAGTCGGGCGTGAAGACCTCGTCGGCCAGCACCACCGTCCCCTGCCCGTCGACGCCGAACTCGAACTTGGTGTCGGCGAGGATGATTCCCTTGCTCAGCGCATGTTCGGCGGCCTGCGTGTAGATCCGCAGCGAGCTGTCCCGCACCGCGGCGGCGCGCTCGGCGCCGACCAGCTCGACGACGTCGTCGAACGTGATGTTCTCGTCGTGCTCTCCCAGGTCGGCCTTGCTCGCAGGGGTGAACAACGGCTCGGCGAACTTGCTGGCCTCGGTGAGTCCCGGCGGCAGCTCGATGCCACACACCTTCCCGGTCCTGCGGTAGTCGATGATGCCTGATCCGGTCAGATAACCGCGGGCCACACACTCGACGGGGATCATGTCCAGCTGCCGTACCACCAGCGCGCGGCCGAGCACTTCCGCGGGGATGCGCTCGTCGTCGGGTGGACCGGCGAGGTGGTTGGGCGCCCCGAGTCGATCCCGGAGGAAGTCGAAGAAGAACATGCTCATCGCGGTCAGGATCCGCCCCTTGTCGGGGATCTCGGTCTGCAAGATGTAGTCGAACGCGGAGATGCGGTCGGAGGCGACGAACAGCAGGTGGTCGTCGTCTACGCGATACAGCTCGCGAACCTTGCCGCTGGCCAGATGCAAGTAGTCGCTCAGAGGTGGGCGCATCGGGTCAGACTATCTGCTGAGATCGTCGACATGACGTCCCGTTATCTGCCCTACGCCACCACACCGACCCGCCTGCTCGCACAGCTGGTCAGCGATGTCGTGGTCGTCGCATGGACCGCCGTATGGGTGCTGGTCGGCATGGCCGTGCACGCTGCCGTCTCGACCATCGCCCAGGTTGGCAGGCAGGTCCAGGACGGCGCCAACGGCGTCGCGGGCCACCTGAACTCGGCAGGTGACAGCGCCGACAACGTGCCACTTGTCGGCCATTCGCTGAGCAAGCCGCTGCGGGCAGCCAGCGAAGCTGCGCTCGACATCGCAGGCGCGGGTCACAGCCTCGACACGACCGCGAGCTGGCTGGCGTGGGTGCTGGCGCTGGCGGTGGCCTCACCACCGATCCTTGCGGTCGTGATGCCGTGGCTCTTCGTCCGGGTGCGGTTCTTCCGGCGGAAGTGGACGGCCATCACGCTGGCGGCCACCCCTGCCGGCGAGCAGCTGCTGGCGCTGCGGGCGCTGGCCAACCGCCCGCTGGCCAAGCTCGCCGCGGTCAGCATGGATCCGGTGGGCGCGTGGCGCCGCGACGACGCCATCGCCGTGCGCGGCCTGGCCAACCTGGAGCTGCGCGCCGCAGGCGTCGCCCGCCGCTCGTAGCCCGGCGATTTCGGCGTGTTCAGCGGCGAGCAGCGCATAAAACCACGCCGAAGTCGCGCGACCGGGAACCGGTCGGGCAGTCGTTGCGTCGATTAGTGGGTGTTGAACGATCTGTTACGACTGCAGGACGGCGTAGTAACCCTTGCCCAAGCGCGGGTCGCCGGGTTGAGCCAGGATTCGATCAACCGCAGAGTGCGCGCCGGAAACTGGACACGCTGTTCTCCGGGTGTCTACTTCGCAGACGATCGGCCCTTCACCGATTCTGCGCGCATCCGAGCAGCCGTCTGGGGTTACGGGTTACGTGCTGCTGCGAGCGGACTCGCAGCAGCGTGGTGGCACGGTCTCACCAAGTTCGCGCCCGACATCGTCGAAGTCACTGTTCCCCGGAACAGCAACGGCCGCGTTCGCAACGGCTCCCGCATTCGCAGGCGGGACCTCTGCGCGTCCGACCTCGTGGAGCGCAATGGACTCCGGGTAACGGCTCTGCCACTCACTGTGGTCGAGGCCTCTGTCCGCCGTGGCGGGGGCGCGAAACTAATGGACTCAGCTCTACAAAGACACGTTGAACTCAGTCCGCTATGGACCGCGCATCTTCGGAACAGGGGCAGATACGGTTCGCCGGCCGCACGCCGACTACTTCAGGCCGCCGACGACGGCGCTCGCTCGGCGGCAGAGCGGCTGCTAATCCAACTGTTGAAGGCCGCAGGCATCACGGGTTGGAAAGCCAACTACCCGGTTGCAGGCTATAAAGTCGACGTGGGGTTTGCCGCGCGCAGGGTCGCCCTTGAAGCGGACGGACTTGCCTTCCACAGTGATTCGGACGACTTCCACAACGACCGCGTGCGACAGAACGCCATAGCGCTCGCCGGGTGGCAGGTACTCAGATTCACGTGGCTCGACCTCACCGAGTATCCCGACAGGGTCATCGCGACGGTTCAGCGCGCGATTTCGGCGTGCTGAGCGGCGGTCAGCGCCGGTGAGCACGCCGAAATCGCTTAGGGGGTGAGGGTGAGGACCAGGTGGCGGATGCCGGTGTGCCGGTTGCTGCGGGTCCACTCAACGGGTTCGACGAGGCGGCCCGACGAGAACCGGCCGAGCAACTCCTCGAACAGCACCCGCAACTCCAGACGCGCCAGGTTGGCTCCGAGGCAGTAGTGCACGCCTTGGCCGAACCCCAAGTGCGGGTTGGGTTTACGGCCGACATCGAACGAGTCGGCGTCGGCGAAGACCGAACCGTCGCGGTTGGCCGAGCCCTCCCAGATCTGTACCTTCTGCCCGGCCTCGACCTCACATCCGCCGAGCACCACGTCGCGGGTGGCGGTGCGCCGCTTCGATGGCGACGGCGACGTCCAGCGCACGATCTCCTCGACCGCGGTCGGCAGCAGTCCGAGATCGTCTCGTAGCGCCCGCATTTTGTCGGGATGGTCGATGAGGGCCAGCAAGCCGCCCGCGACGGAGTTGCGGGTGGTCTCTGCTCCCGCACTGAACAGCAGGCTGAAGAACAGGTACATCTCCATTTCGGAGAGGACCGCCGCGTCCGACTCGTCGACGGCGTTCGCCACGACGGACAGCATGTCGTCCGTGGGCTCGGCGCGCTTGGCGGCGATCAGCTCGACGCCGTAGGAATACATCCGCGAGCCGGCCTCCTCGGCCGACAGCTGGCCAACCGACGCCTTGCGCGAGCCACCGAAGTCGAACTGCGGCTCGATCGCTTCGAACAGCCAATGCCGTTCGGATTCCGGTACTCCCAGCAGGATACAGATCATCTGCATGGGCAGCTCGGCCGCCACGTCGACGAGGAAGTCGAACGGCTGGTCCGGCACCACCGCGTCCAGCAGGCGCCGCGTCCTGGCCCGTAGGTCGTCTTCGACAACGCGGATCATCCGCGGCGTCAGGCCGGAGCTGACCAGCCGGCGGATCGCCGAATGCCGTGGGTCGTCCATCATGTTGAGCACCTGGCCTGCGATCGACAGGTCCTGCAGCAGCGTGCCGCCGAAGGGCCGCGAGCCGCCGGTCACCGACGAATACGTTTCTGGATCACGCAGCACGGCAAGGGTTTCGGCGTACGTAGCCACCGACCAGAAGCCTTCGCCGTCGGGCGTGTTGTCGGTCGGCCCGTGCCAGTAGACGGGCGCCTCGGCGCGATGCACCGCGAACAGCTCGTGCGGGAAGCCCGCTGCGAAGTTGTCCAGATCGGTGAAGTCAATCCCCGAGAGGGCGCCCGTCAACGTCACAAAATGGCACCCGAGGTGTACTTGGCCGCGTCGGGGTAGCGACTCACCAGCTCGTCGACGGCGGCCATCACGGCGTCGACCTGCGCGCCCGCGGCACCGGTGAACGCCTGCTTGTCGGCCAAAGCGCCATCGAGAGCGCTGCGATCCAGCGGCAGCCGGGGATCGGCGGCCAGTCGGTCGAGAAGGTCGGGCTCCGAACCATGTTCGCGCATCGCCAGCGCGACGGCAACCGCGTGCTCCTTGATCACCTCGTGCGCGGTCTCGCGGCCAACACCTGCGCGCACCGCGGCGATCAGGATCCGGGTGGTGGCCAGGAATGGCAGGTAGCGGTCCAACTCGCGCTGGATGACGGCCGGGTAGGCACCGAACTCGTCGAGCACCGTCAGGAACGTCTCGATCTGCCCGTCGATGGCGAAGAACGCGTCGGGCAGCGCCACCCGGCGCACCACCGAGCAGAACACGTCGCCCTCATTCCATTGCGCGCCAGCGAGTTCCGCGGCCATCGACCCATACCCGCGCAGCACCACCTGCAGCCCGTTCACACGCTCGCACGAACGGGTGTTCATCTTGTGCGGCATCGCCGACGAGCCGACCTGCCCCGGCGCGAAGCCCTCGGTGACGAGCTCGTGGCCCGCCATCAGCCGGATGGTGTGCGCCATCGAGGACGGGCCTGCGCCCAACTGCACCAGCGCGGACACCACGTCGTGGTCGAGCGATCGCGGATACACTTGCCCGACACTGGTGAAAACGTCCGTGAAGCCAAGGAATTCAGCGATGAGGCGTTCCAACTCGGCCAGCCGGGAGGCATCCCCGTTGAACAGGTCGAGCATGTCCTGCGCGGTGCCCATCGGGCCCTTGATGCCACGCAGTGGGTAGCGTTCGATAAGCTCGGCGAGGCGCCGAAGCCCGAGCAGCGTCTCCTCGGCGGCTGACGCGAACCTCTTGCCCAGCGTGGTGGCCTGCGCCGCGACGTTGTGCGACCGGCCCGCCATCACCAGATCGCGGTACAGCA
>JAOPVF010000216.1 GCA_025963195.1 Mycobacterium sp.
AGCGCCTGCAGCGCGTTGATCGGATCGATCTCGGTGACGGCAACCCGCGCACCCTGAGCCTTGAGCGCCTCGGCGCAGCCCTTGCCGACGTCGCCGTAGCCACAGACCAGAGCGGCCTTGCCACCGATCAGCACGTCGGTGCCGCGGTTGATGCCGTCGATCAGCGAGTGCCGGGTGCCGTACTTGTTGTCGAACTTCGACTTGGTCACCGAGTCGTTGACGTTGATCGCGGGGAACGCGAGCTCACCGGCAGCGGCGAACTGGTAGAGCCGCAGCACGCCGGTGGTGGTCTCCTCGGTGACGCCCTGCACCGACTCGGCGATCTTGGTCCACTTGGTCTTGTCGGTCTCGAACCGCGCCCTGACCAGTGAGAGGAAGACCTTCCACTCATCGGAGTCGTCGTCCTCGCCGGGAGGAACCACGCCGGCCTTCTCGTACTGCGCGCCGCGCAGCACCAGCATGGTGGCGTCGCCACCGTCGTCGAGGATCATGTTGGCCGGCTCACCCGGCCAGGTCAGCATCTGCTCGGCGGCCCACCAGTACTCCTCGAGGCTCTCGCCCTTCCAGGCGAACACCGGGGTGCCCTTGGGCTCCTCCGGGGTCCCGTGCGCGCCGACGACGACGGCCGCGGCGGCGTGATCCTGGGTGGAGAAGATGTTGCACGACGCCCAGCGCACTTCGGCGCCCAACGCGACGAGCGTTTCGATGAGAACCGCGGTCTGGATGGTCATGTGCAGCGACCCGGAGATGCGCGCGCCCTTGAGCGGCAGCACCTCGGAGTACTCCCGACGCAGCGTCATCAGTCCCGGCATCTCGTGCTCGGCCAGCCTGATCTCCTTGCGGCCGAATTCGGCCAGGCTGAGGTCGGCGACCTTGAAGTCGATGCCGTTGCGGACATCCGCTGTCAGTGTCGGTGCAGTCATGTAGAGCCCCTTTTCGTTCGGACATTGCCTGTGAGGGCATGGACGTGCGCGCGGCAACGCCCATGCAAATACCCTCAGCCTGCGGGCTCGCGGGACAGGCGCCTGGGCGCTCTGCCAGCTAAGGGGTATCTACAACACCGTAGCGTTCGGCAAACGGGGTCATCAATCGGGCCAGGTCTCGGGCCACATCGTGGTCCGCTTCCGGCGGCATGGAGACGTAACTCATGGCCAGCCGCACGATGGCCCTGGCCAGCACCCCCGCGTCCTCGTCGCTGGCGCGGACCCAGCTGGACACCAGCGTCGTCGTCAGGCGCTGCGAGCACCTGGAGATGATCGGCGCGCTGTCCGTGGTGATGATCTGCAGCAGGTCGGGCTTGGCACCGCCGGTCAGCAGTGAGATGACGAGCGGATCTGACGCCGACTCCACGAAGAAGGCGCGGAATCCCTCCAGGAAGGCCTGGTAGATGTTGCCGACGTTGCCCTCGATGGCCTCGGCGACGGCGTCGACGAGCCGGTCGGCCAGTCGAAGCGCGTACCCCTCGGCGAGGCCCTGGCGCGATCCGAACTCGTTGTAGATGGTCTGCCTGCTGATGCCCGCCGCCCTGGCGACGTCCGACAGCGTGATGGACGACCAGTCCCGGGTCAGCAGCATGTCCCGCATGCCATCGAGAATCGAGTGACGTAGCAGGACCCTCGACGCCTCGGCGAACGGCACGCGTTGTGCCGACCCGCCCCCCGTCGGGGCGCCCCTGATTGGCTCCGGCATAGGGGCGACACTAATCGTCACGGCCGGGCAATCTCGACCATCTCGAAGTCCGACTTCGCCGCGCCGCAGTCCGGGCAGCTCCAGTCCTCCGGGATGTCGTCCCAACGGGTGCCGGGGGCGATGCCGTCCTCGGGCCACCCCTTCTCCTCGTCGTACTCGAATCCACACTGCACGCAGACGAACAGCTTGTAGTCAGTCATTTCTTCACCCCAATCTCGTCGAAGTCGATCTTCTCGCGTACTGCACAGTCTGGGCAGCACCAGTCGTCGGGCACGTCGTCCCACTTGGTTCCTGCCGGAAACCCTTCGCGCGGTGCACCTTTCGCCTCGTCGTAGACGTAGTCGCAGCCGGGGCAGCGATATGCGGTCATGACTGCGTTCCATACTTGGCGAGCACCTTGTCGCGCACGCGTGGGTGGATGTTGACCCGGGTGATGTCGCCTTCGTAGTGCGCCATGACGCGATGATCCATCACCTTGCGCCACAGGGGCGGGAAGTAGGTGAGCCCGATCATCGACGCGTACCCGCTTGGCAGGCAGGGAGCTCCGTCCATGCTGCGCAGCGTCTGGTAGCGGCGGGTCGGGTTGGCGTGATGATCGCTGTGCCGCTGCAAGTGGTAGAGGAACAGGTTGGTCACGATGTGGTCGGAGTTCCAGCTGTGCTTCGGCGCGCACCGCTCGTAGCGTCCACTCTCGGTCTTCTGCCGCAGCAGCCCGTAGTGCTCGAGGTAGTTGACGGTCTCCAGCAGCGTGAAGCCGAACACCGCCGAGATGACGACGTACGGGATCAGTGCGACACCGAAGATCGCGATGAGCGCGCCGTAGAGCACCACCGACATCGCCCACGCGTTCAGCACGTCGTTGGACCAGTGCCACGGGCTCTTGTTCAGTCGGCGCAGCCGCGCCGCCTCGAGTTCCCACGACGACTTCAGGCTGCCCCACACGCTGCGCGGCAGGAACTCCCAGAACGTCTCGCCGAAGCGGGCCGACGCGGGATCCTCCGGGGTGGCCACCCGCACGTGGTGCCCGCGGTTGTGCTCGATGTAGAAATGGCCGTACAGCGTCTGCGCCAGGGTGATCTTGGCCAGCCAGCGTTCCAGCTCGTCCTTCTTGTGGCCCATCTCGTGCGCGGTGTTGATGCCTACCCCGCCGAGCATGCCCACTGACAGCGCAAGACCGATCTTGGCGACCCAGCTGAGGCCTCCGTCGAAGCCCAGCCAGCTCAGATCCGACGCCGTGAACAGGTAGGCGCCGAAGATCACGCTCGCGTACTGGAACGGGATGTAGATGTAGGTGCAGTACCGGTAGTACTTGTCGTTCTCCAGCCGCTCCATCACC